>JABIYQ010000540.1 GCA_018702715.1 Desulfobacula sp.
CATTTTCAGCCGCCAGCCGATCATAATCAGAATCCCCGATAAAAAGAATTTCATCAGATTTAAATTTAAATTTTTCCATAATTTGCAACAATTGTTCAGGATCAGGTTTTGGCTTTTTCACTTTTGCGGCTGTCATCACAGCTTCAAAATAGTTTTCCAGATGGAAATCTTTCAACACCTTTTCCATGGTATTGGTTCTATTGGTAGCAATCCCTCTGATAAATCCATTGTTTTTGAGTTTTATAAGAAGCTCTTTAAGGCCTTGTTCCATTCTCATGTGTTTGATAAATTTTTTATAGCCGATATTTTTAAGATTGTCATATACAATTGAAAGCTCATCCATTTCAGGAAAAAGATATTCAATGGCTCCTGTAACAGTCATCATATGAATGTTTACAAATTGTTCATCATTGAGTATGGGCTTATTAAAGTTTAAAAGGACCTCATCATAAAATTTTCTGTTAGCCAGAGCCGTGTCAAACATGACACCGTCACAGTCAAACACCACTGCTTTTATTTTTAAAATATCCATATTTACATTTTCTTTAAAAAAACAATGGCAAGCTTAAGATTTTGGTACCTTTTTTTCAAGGAACCTCACCGATACCATTATTGTTAATTTTGGTTTGTACTGACTGTCTGTTTTAAGCGTTAATACATCATACAAATTTTGCACCTTGTCTGATGTGCTTTTAATTTTTACCTGCCAGAATTTCTTTTCTTCGGTCGGAGCAATGAGCATTGGTTTAATACTTTCATTGCCCCTTGTCTCCATTCCCAGAATCGAAAACGGATATTTTTCAAAAGGAGTAATGGTGACGACGGCCTCTAAAATCTCTCCGGGATTTCCTTTCAGATATACAGATACGGGCTTGATATCAACTACCTTTTCTACAGTGCCTTTGACCACCAGGTTAAACTTTTTCTTCTCAGGATCATCGGTTTTAACCTGGATATTTTTTTTCATGTACGTCCCGCCATAACCATTGGTTTTAAAGCGAAGCTTGATTTTGCCTTCCCCTCCCGGGGGAATCTGCCTGTCAAAGGAGTTTTGGTCACAGCCTCAGGGAGGCAGAACATTGATAATATGAAGCGTTGTATCTCCAATATTTTTAATGATAAACTCATGGGGGACATGAACTCCTTCAGGCACTGATTCAAATGTAAAAACAGGATTATCAATCAAAATTTTGGGTTGTGCCAGTCCCTGTTGAGGCAGAAAAAATACCGCGATGATAAAAGGAATGAGGATGATTTTCTTTTTCATAATGTATGGATTTTCCTTAAGAAATTAACATTAAAACAGCTTGGATAACCTATACTGGTTCCGACTAAATTTCAAGTAAGATCTATTTTCCATTCTTTTTTTGGGAGCCTGTTTTATTTGAATCACAATTTAAACAGCTTTTCATTGATCATTGAACATATCCCATTTTTTTGTTCTATTTTTTTTGGTCAATGGCCAATACTTTAACCACTCCCATCAAGGCATTTGATACCATAATATTGGGATATGAATAAAAGATTCTTGTGCTATGGGTTCCCGGCAAATGATGCAGATTGATCTTCAAAGGATCGGTCAAGTTCAATTTTTTCCTGATAAACATTTTTCAAAAAGGAAGCTTGTTAAACAATCCATCCATCAAAATGCTATTCATCTCAAGAAAGGATTGTTTCTCTTTTCATTACCAATATTTGTTTCAGGACCATGGCCGGTATACACAATTGTTTTATCATCAAAACTCAACAATTTTTGTTTGATACTTGAAATTAAAGTATCATAGTCACCACCTGGAAGATCAGTCCTGCCAATGGAGCCTGCAAACAAGGTATCTCCGGCAAAGAGATGGCCCTGGGTATAAAGACAGATGCCGCCTTTTGAATGACCGGGGGTGTGGATCACCTTTAAGGTAATCTCACCAAAAGTTATTTCATCTCCATCTTTTAATAAAATATCTGCAGGGGGTGAATTGTCTGCCGATAGCCCGAACATTGATGCGGAATGTGAAAGCTCGTTCAGCATGGGCTCGTCATCGGGATGAATGGCAAGCTTTGCCCCTGTCACTTCCTTCATTCTTTTATTTGCACCAACATGGTCAAAATGTCCGTGTGTATTAATCAGGTATTTTACATTTAATTCAGATTTAGCAAGTTCCATGAGAATCCGGTCTGCATCATCTCCTGGATCAATTACTACAGCTTCTTTTGTGGATTCACATCCTAAAATAAAACAATTGGCCATAATCGGCCCAACCTCAAGTTTCTTAATAATCAAGACAACCTCCTATTTAAACCCCTCAAGGGATCTTATACGATCCAAAACTCCATTGATAAAAGACCCTGAATCCCTTGTGCCATAATTTTTACCAATTTCAACCGCTTCATTTATGGTGACACTGGGGGGTATATCAGTACACTTAATAAATTCAAATGTTGCCACCCGCATGATATTTCTATCAACCACAGGCATCCTGGAAATTTTCCAGTTTTTTGAATATTTATTTAGCAATGCATCTATTTGAACACTGTTTTCCAGAACTCCTTTTACCAGATCCAGAAAAAAAGGTTTGACCCCTTGTGTTAGCTTTTCTTCATTATTGGCACAAAATACCTCAAAACTTTGCTCTGGATCGGATTTATCCATGTCAAAGAAAAAAAGTGCCTGAAGTGCAAGTTCCCTTGCCTGCCTGCGGTCACCCATAATATTATCTAACCCTTTTTCAGACTTTCGGAAAGATTTGCCATTTCCACAGCACCAAGGGCAACATCAAATCCTTTATTACCCGCCTTAGTCCCTGCCCTTTCAATGGCTTGTTCAATGGTTTCTGTGGTGAGAATCCCGAACATCACCGGGATATCAGCTTCAAGACTGACAGATGCAATGCCTTTTGATACCTCTGCGCACACATAGTCATAATGGCTTGTGGCACCGCGAATAACGGCCCCGATACAGATAATGGCATCATAGGTTCCATGATTCAACATTTTCTTTGCAGCTAAAGGAATTTCAAAAGCACCCGGAACTTTTAGGATAGTGATGTCTTTATCCTCTGCTCCGCTTCTGATTAATGCATCAACGGCGCCATCTACCAGCTTAGCTGTGATAAAATCATTAAAACGGGAAACAATGATTCCAAATTTCTTCCCCTGGGCCTGTAACCCTGCTTCTATAACTTTTGGCATTTTTCTTTTCCTTGTAACATGGGGTCAGGCTTTTGTTTTCAACATTATCAAAACTGTTTCCGGTTTAATCATACTTTTCTTGCCAATAACGTCAATTACAAAAGAAATGACCCTGATTAATATTTTAATTAAATCCTTTGATTTACATGTGGAGCAAATGTCCCATCTTGGCCTGCTTACATTTGAGATATCCATGATTATGGCAATTGGATTCAACTTCAATGGGAACCTGTTCAACAACACTTAACCCATACCCTTCAAGGCCGATCATTTTTTTAGGGTTATTGGTAAGAAGCCTCATCTTTTTGACACCCAGATCCACAAGCATCTGGGCTCCCACACCATAATCTCTCATGTCTGCCTTAAACCCGAGTTTCTCATTCGCTTCAACAGTATCCAAGCCCTGGCGTTGATATTCATAGGCTTTTAATTTGTTTACAAGACCAATACCCCGACCTTCCTGACGAAGGTATAAAAGAACCCCGCTACCTTCTTGTTCCATCATTGCCATGGCACTATGGAGCTGATCCTGGCAGTCACAGCGCAGTGAAGAAAAAATATCCCCGGTCATACATTCTGAATGAACTCTGACCAGAATTGCCTTTTGGGGATCAACTTCTCCTTTCACAAGGGCAATATGGGTCAAGTTGTCCATATCATTCTCATAGGCAATGATTTTAAATTCGCCGCCAACCTTAGTGGGGATCATAGTTTCGGCAGCTCTATTGACAAAACTTTCCGTTTTTAGTCTGTATTTTACAAGCTCTGCAACTGTGCAGATACCGATACCATGTTTTTTTGCAAATTTTTCAAGAGAAGGCATCCTTGCCATTGTGCCGTCATCATCCATGATTTCACAAATCACTCCGGCAGGTTTCATCCCTGAAAGGCGTGCCAAATCGACAGATCCTTCTGTCTGTCCTATCCTGACCATGACCCCACCATCCCGGGCTCTCAATGGAAAAATATGACCTGGTCTTGCAATATCCATGGGAGTGGTATCGTCTGCCACCGCGGTAAGGATTGTGGTAGCTCTGTCAGCTGCGGAAATCCCTGTGGTAACGCCTCTCTTAGCTTCAATGGACACGGTAAACCCTGTTCCATATTGTGAGGTGTTATTGTCCACCATCATTGGTAAATCCAAGCGGTCTGCAATACTAGAGTCAAGGGAAAGACAGATCAGCCCCCTTCCATATCTAGCCATGAAATTTATGGCTTCCGGGGTCACAGCTTCTGCTGCCATGGTCAGATCACCTTCGTTTTCACGATCTTCATCATCCACAAGAATAACCATTTTACCATTTTTAATATCTTCAATAGCCTGTTTAATTGTTAAATGCGGCATATTTAAATCCTTAAGCTTATTATAAAAATCCATTCCTTGCGAGAAGCCCCATACTGATACCTTCTTGCCCTTTTGGTAAAGCATCATTTTTTGAAATACTTCCCATTAAAATCTTTTTTACATATTTTCCGATCATATCGGTTTCTATATTGACCTCATCACCGATCCGCTTTAAACCGATAGTGGTAATATCTGCGGTGTGAGGGATAATACTGACTTCAAAGTCCTTATCCGAGCATTTGTTGATGGTCAAACTGATCCCTTCAATTGCAACAGAGCCTTTTTCAATCATTTCTGCAGAAAGTTTTAACCCAACATCAACTCTGATAATTACAGCATTACTATTTCTCTTTATAGAAGAAATGACTCCTGTCCCATCAATGTGCCCTGAAACCAGATGGCCATCAATCCTGTCTGACAATTTTAACGCCCGTTCAATGTTGACCCTTGAGCCCGGTCTCAATTGTTTAAAAGTTGTCCGTTCAACAGTCTCAGGCGCCATATCAACTTTAAAAATATTTTTTTCAAGACTTACAGCAGTAAGACAGGCACCGTTCACAGCAATGGAATCTCCAATTTTTGATTCAGACAAATCCAGGCCGCAAGCGATGTGAAGCACTTTGCCTTCACCCCTGGACTCGATCCGTTTAATAGTTCCAAAATTTTCAATAATTCCTGTAAACATTTTTTCCCTCTCGTTTCTCATTTTTCATTTTAAATATCCCTTAATAAGAATATCGTCGTCAAATTGAGTAACGATTACGTCTTTGAGTTTAAAGGCATCTTTTATCAACAAAGGACCCTTGCCTTCAAATATCGGAGTACCATCGCTGCCGCCTAAAAATTTAGGTGCTAAAAAAAACAGAACTTTATTTACAATCCCGGCCTTAAGCACAGATCCTGCCACTCGACTCCCACCTTCAATCAAAAGGCTTAAAATTGACATCTGCCCTAACCTAATCATCAGTTCATTTAAATCAAGTCTATTGTCCTTTAAAGGGATTTGAAGAATTTGAACCCCCCTTTTTTCAAGCGCAGCTTTTTTTTGTGTGGAAACTTCAGGGCCTGTAACAATTATGGTTTTAGCAGTGGAATCCTGGGTGATAAGATTTGCATCTTCTTTAATCGTTAAATGGGTATCCAGAACAATCCTTACCGGGTCTTTAGTCTGGACTCCTTTAATTCTTGAAGTCAGGCAGGGATTGTCAGCATGCAAGGTCCCTGATCCCACTAAAATTGCATCTACTTCATGGCGGATCTTATGGACATGAGCCCTGGATTTTTCATTGGTGATCCATTTTGAATCCCCTGTGGAAGTGGCGATTTTCCCATCCAAAGTGGAAGCGCACTTCAAAATAACAAAGGGTTTGTTTTCATTTTGAGTAAACCAGGAGAATGTTTCGATCAGATGTTTAGATTCTTTTTCAAGAACTCCGGTAACAACCTTGATGCCATTGTCCTTAAGATAGTTCAACCCATCACCGCAAACATTGGGATTGGGATCAATACATCCCACAACAACTTTTTTAATTCCGGCTTTAATAATTTTATGGGTGCAAGGCGGGGTTTTCCCAAAATGGTTGCAAGGCTCAAGTGTCACATAAAGGGTTGCATCCAATGCCTTGGGACCTGCATCATCCAGAGCCTCTACTTCAGCATGAGGCAAACCTGCTGCTCTGTGAAATCCTTTTCCAACGATTGTTCCTTTTCTTACAACGACAGCACCGACACAGGGGTTAGGAGATGTAAATCCATTTGCTCTTTGTGCAAGGGATAACGCCTGCTGCATGTATTCATGATCTATCATCGGCCTTATCCAGGGTCCCATCAAATTCCAGGGGAAGACATTTTTCCGGGGCCAACCCCTTAAGCTCCTTAATAAAATCGGCGACGTCCTTAAATTCCCTGTACACCGATGCAAACCGGACGTAGGCAACATCATCGATTTGCTTTAAAGCCGCAATGATTTTTTCTCCCACAATTTTTGAAGGCAATTCCGAATCATTGTTTTCTCTTAATTCCTGCTCAATGGTATCCACGGTTTCTTCGATACGATTAATGCTGATAGCTCTTTTTTCACAGGCTTTTTTAATACCGGACAAAACTTTTTTCCTGTTAAAATCTTCCCTTCGGCCATCTTTTTTTACGATTATAATTGGTACCTGTACAAAGCGTTCATAAGTTGTAAATCTCTGGCTACATTCCTGGCATTCTCTGCGTCGACGAACTTCAAACTCAATCTTGCCCGGACGCGAATCAATAACTCTTGTGTTTGGTTTTCCGCAAAATGGGCATTCCATAGGAGCCTCTTTCTTGTTCAGGTCTCAAGTCGGATGAGTTCTACCTTGGCCTTGTCAAACATATCCAAAGTCAAAGGGTCATTATACCCATCTTTATAATAAACAGTTTTAATCCCGGCATTAATTATCATTTTTGAGCAAATGGAACAAGGCTGATTCGTACAATAAAGCACAGATCCATTCACCCTGATTCCGTGATAAGCTGCCTGAATAATTGCATTTTGTTCTGCATGAACACCACGGCATAATTCATGTTTTTCCCCTGAAGGCACATTCAATTGCACTCTGAGGCATCCGACTTCCAGGCAATGGGGAACTTTAGCCGGTGCACCATTATAGCCTGTGCAAAGGATCCTTTTTCCCTTTACCAGAACTGCCCCTACTTTTCTTCTTGTACAGGTCGCGCGGGAAGCAACGAGATCACAAATTCCCATAAAATATTC
>JABIYQ010000317.1 GCA_018702715.1 Desulfobacula sp.
CTGGTTTTGATTTGATTGATAATTTTGTACAGGAAATTGATGATACTTTACTTTTTTGTAAAAAACATTTTTCATAATATGAGTATCTGCTGATAATGCCTTATTTTTCTATCATTGTTCCAACATATAATCACGGGAATTTTATTAAAAGATGTATTGATTCTGTTTTGTGCCAGTCATATTCGGACTGGGAAATGATTATTGTGAATAATTATTCAGAAGATGATACAATTGATAAGATAAAGGCATATAATGATTCCAGGATCAAGCTGATTAATTACAGGAATAATGGAATTATTGCTGCTTCAAGAAACAGAGGCATAAAAGAAGCTTCTGGAAAATGGATCTGTTTTCTGGATTCTGATGATTGGTGGTATCCGGAAAAATTAAAAGTCTGTTTTTCTGAAATACAAAAAGAAAAATCTGATGTTATTTACCATTATTTGGATAAATATTCAAAAAAAGGGAAAAACTTTTTATCGTCAGTATATTTGTTTCGTCAAGTCAAACCACCTGTTTTCAGAGATCTTATGCTAAAAGGGAATACAATTCCAAATTCGGGAACTTGTATTCGAAGGAGTTTAATTAAGAGAGCCGGAGGATTAGAGCCTAACAGCACTCTGGTTGGAGTCGAAGACTATGATCTGTTGTTAAGGCTTTCTTTATTAACCGATAGATTCAAGTATATTCCCTGTGCCTTAGGTGGCTATTTTAAAGGGGATATGAATGTCTCCAGCGCCGATGATAAACAAATAAACAGACGTTTGGCAATATATGAAAAACATTCCCCACTGCTTTCAAAAGAAGATCAAAAGAAAGCCTATGCATTTGTATCTATCGGAAAAATCTTGATTTACTATAAAATGGGCAGATATAAAGACGCATTAATAAGTTGTATCGAGGCATTTATGGCTGAAGAAATTAGAATGAAGCTGTTTGCTTTCATTGTTTTTTCCCCATTGCTCATAACTGTTGTTTTTCAGGATTCGATTTTCAGGAAAAAATCAATTTGATGGTTTTGAGTTTATGAAATTAATAGAACAAAAAAAATATTCTGTATTTTTAATCTTATTAATAACTTTTGCTGTTTATGCCAACACGCTACAAAATGAATTTACAAATTGGGATGACGGGCCCCTGATTGTTGAAAATTTAAAAATAAGATCATTGGATCTTGAGAATATAAAAATGATTTTTGATTATAAAGCAGGTGGTACATATCAGCCTGTCAGGGTGTTCAGCTATGCAATAGATTATCATTTCTGGGGTTTAAATCCTATTGGGTATCACATTCATAATATTCTGCTGCATGGGCTGGCTGCTGTTTTGCTTTATCTGGCTTTGTTGAATATTATTCCTCAAATAAGGGGGATGGAATCGTTAGATAATAAATCTATTCAATATACTGCTTTGTTTACAGCGCTTTTTTTTGCTGTACATCCTGTAAATGTTGAAGCGGTAACATGGCTTTCAGGCAGAAAATATGTATTGCTGTCCTTTTTTTCTTTTTTATCCCTTTATTTATTTGTAAAGAATTCAATAGCAGAAAAACATTCCATCTGGCTGTCCCTGAGTTCCCTGTTAACAGCAGTTCTTGCAGTTTTTTCCAGTCCTTTTGGAATTGTGCTGCCTGTTCTTTTCTTTTTGTATGATTATTGCCGGGATGTATCAAACAATCCTTTTGTTGTTTTAAAAAAACGGCTTATCAATTATCTTCCATATCTGGTGTTTTTTATGCTGGCAGTTCCAAAGTTATGGACAGTGCTTGTAATTGGTTCATCCAAAGAACATTATCAGGGTAATGCTGTCTATACATTGTGGTGCATGTTTAAAGTGATTTTTGATTATTTAAGGAATTTGATTTTTCCAGTATGGCTGAGTACCAGATATACTGATTATGTTGCTTTAAACATGATAGATTACAAGATTATAATTTCTTTAGCCGGTCTCATTATTCTCAGTGGATGGATCATTTGGCAGATGAAAAAAGCAAGAAAAAATCTTCTTTTCTGTGCCGGGTGGGTTTTTATATTCTGGCTCCCTGTTTCAAATATCATTCCCATTTCAATAAAGATGGCTGATCGTTATATATATATAGCGTCAGTCGGGTTTTTTTTATGGATTGTTTTTATTGTATTTAATCATGTGAATGCAAATAAACGAAACATAGTAAATATTTGCATTGTATCTCTTTTGATCGTGTGTGCAGGCTTGAGTATACAAAGAAATAGGACATGGAAAAATTCTATTACGCTCTGGGAAGACAGCCTTAAAAAAGATCCTTTTAATGTGCTGGCATTAACAAATCTTGGAGGCGCCTATTTTAACCGGGGGAAATACAAGGATGCCATAAGATATTACTTTTCTGCGGCATTACTCAAACCAGACCATTTTGCAGTGCATAATAATCTGGGCGCTGCCTATATGAAGGATGGACAGCTTGAAAAAGCAGTGAAAGAATATTTAAAGGATATTGAAATTAATCCCAAATGGGCACAGCCTCATGAAATGCTTGCAAATATTTATAAAAAACTTGGGAAAAATGGCAAAGCAATGTTTTTGTATGAAAAGGTTGTTCAGTTGTCGGGAGGTGATCCTGAAAAATATTATAACCTGGCAAACTTTTGTGCTGCAGAAGGAAAATATGAAAAAGCAGTTGTCAACTTTGAAAAAGCCCTGGAAATAAAGCCTGATTATCCTGAGGCATATTATGATATGGGCAGGGTTTTTCATAATATCAATAGACTTGACAAAGCAGAAGAATATTATCTTAAAGCGCTTGATCTGAAAAATGATTATCCTGAACCTTATAACAGCCTGGGTAATGTCATGCTTGCCAAGGGGGCGTATGATAAGGCTGAAGAATATTACAACAAAGCGCTTGAAATAAGGCCTGAGTATCCTGAAGTTTATTATAACATGGGTAATGGTTATGTTTTGAAAAATGATCTGGATACGGCTCTTGAATATTTCAGGAAAGCATTGCATCTTAACCCTGGATATTCTGCATCCCGGCAGATGATTAATAAAATTGAGCAGGTTTTGAATGACAGAAGTTCAGGGAAAGAATAACATCAAGGATATGAAAAATATTGATTATACTTCATAATTTGATTGATCGGAATTTTTTTTCTGTGGTACTGATTTTTTGTGTAGCATGTGCGGTTTATATAAATAGTTTGAACAACCAGTTTACAAACTGGGATGATACCAATCTAATTGCTAATAATGAATTGATAAGATCCCTTGATGTTAAGAATATAAAAAAGATATTTGATTTTCATGCGCCGGGGACTTATCAGCCTGTGCGTGTTTTAAGCTATGCAATAGACTATTATTTTTGGAAATTGAATCCTTTCGGGTATCATGCCCATAGTATTTTCCTGCATGCATTTGCCTCTGTTTTTTTATATCTTTTGTTATCTCATATTATTCCTTTAATCAGGGGAATGGGAAAGATAGAGGATAAAACGGCAAAGTATGTTGCTTTTTTTACTGCGCTTGTATTTGCAGTTCATCCTTTAAGTGTTGAGGCAGTTGCCTGGCTTTCAGGCAGAAAGTATGTACTGCTTTCTTTTTTTTCTTTTTTTTCTTTATA
>JABIYQ010000620.1 GCA_018702715.1 Desulfobacula sp.
CCATTGGGTGGATGACCAACCTCTTTCAAAGGGGAATGGCATCTTTAAAAAGGATTAATATTCTTTTAGACTCAATGCCGGATGTAAGATCTCCTGAAAATCCGACTATTCTTTCAAAGGTGAAAGGAAACATAGTATTTGACGATGTCAGTTTTGCCTATGACAAGGACAAAGCAATTCTTTCAAATATTAATTTTAAGATAGATCCGGGCAGTTCCATCGGTATCAGCGGCCCTCCTGGTTCCGGAAAAAGCAGCCTGATCCAGTTGATTCCAAGGCTTTACAATACGACTGCTGGAAAAATCACCATAGATGGTCTTGATCTGAACACCCTGGATCTTGATTTTCTAAGAGGGAATATTGCTTTTATGCCCCAGGAATCCTTTCTTTTTTCAGGTACGATAAAAGAAAATATTCTCATGGGAAAAAATGTGGATAAAAAAAGGCTTGATCAGATTATCGAAGTCTGCTGCCTTAAAGACAGTCTGGAAAAAATGCCTGACGGCCTTGATACCCTTGTTGGCGAAAGGGGTATCACCCTTTCCGGAGGACAAAAACAAAGAATTGCTCTTGCCCGGACATTGATGCGCCAAAAGCCCATCACAATTCTGGATGACCCTATCAGTCAGGTGGACACCCATACGGCATCCAAAATTATTTCACAACTGAACCAGATGAATTTAAATGCCACCTTTATTATCATATCCCACAGGATCTCAGCCCTGGCATCCTGCAACACTATTTTTATACTGAAAAACGGTGGGATCAATCATTTTGGAACCCATGAAAACCTCATTCAAACAGATCGCTTTTATAAAGAATCTTATCAGGTGCAGCAGTTTGAGGAGGGATATGGAGACTGATATTAATTTTCAGGAAAAAGAGATCAGGCTTGCAGATCTTGCTGTTTCTATAGAATTATGGCCTTTTATCAGGCCATACGCATGGATGCTGATCCTGTCAACTTTTCTGGTGACTCTGGTCACCTGCTTTGAACTGCTCATGCCGCTTTTGATTCAAAAGGCCTTTGATGGATTTATCGTTCCAGTGGGCCTTGAACAAGGCATCCGGTTTCTGGGTTTTAAAATTGAATCTTTTAAAACGTTTTGCATGTTTTTTTCCATATTTATTATAGCTTCATTTGTAATTGATTTTTTCCAGAGTCTTTTCATGGAATACACGGGCCAGAAAATCATACTGAACCTGCGCTGTGCAATGTTCACCCACATGACATTTCTGCCCGTGGCCTTTTATGATAAAAACTCAAGCGGACGGTTGGTATCCCGTGTGGCAGGTGATGTTGAAAACATGAATGAAATGTTTACAAGTGTCCTGATCTTTATTTTTAAAGATCTTATGATGATGGCAGGCATTCTTTTGATCCTTTACACAATTGACATCAAGCTTGCTTTTTATCTGTCCCTGCTGGTTCCGCTTATTGTGATCAGTATTATTCTGTTTTCAAAAATTCTGCGCAATGCGTTTAGAACGATCCGGCAGAAATTAGCTGAAATCAACCACAGTTTTTCAGAAGCCCTTACAGGGATAAAAATCATCCAGACAACATCCAGCCAGAACAGGTTTCTACAACGGTTTAAAAACCTTAATTTTGAACATTTCACGGCTGCTGTGTTTCAGATTAAAATATTTTCCATATTTATGCCCTTTATTGGTTTTTTAGGTGTATTAAGTGTTGCCATCATCATCTGGGGTGGAAGCTTTGGAGTTGTTGAAAAATCTCTGACATTAGGGGAGCTTGTGGCTTTTTTAACTTATATGAAACTTTTTTTCAGGCCCTTAAGAGAGCTGTCTGAAAAATTTAATCTGCTCCAGAGTGCCATGGCTTCGGCAGAGCGGATTGTCAATGTACTCAACAATGATAAGGCAAAACAACGAATCAGTAAAACAAGACACAGGATTGATAAAATTTCCAGCATCAACTTTGACCAGGTGAATTTTTCATATGACCAGAAAACAATGGTATTAAAAAATATCAGTTTTCATCTGGAAAAAGGAAAGTCCATTGGTATCGTGGGGCAGACAGGATCCGGCAAAAGTTCCATTATAAACCTGATCACAGGCTTCTATGAAACAGATGATGGAAATATTTTTATCAACCATATCAACACCAATTCAATCAATATAAAAGATATCAGGAATAAGACCGCACTTGTCATGCAGGACCCTGTTCTCTTTTCCGGCACTATCCGAGAAAATATTGCGCCTTCAGGAATGGATATGGATAATGCCCGGCTTGAAAAAGCGTTACATAATGGAAACTGTGATTTTTTATTTGAAACATTTTCCGGGCTTGACACAATGATAAAAGAGGGGGGACGTCCTTTATCCAGTGGGCAGAAACAGCTTGTATGCATTGCAAGGGCCTTTGCTTTTAACCCTGACCTGATTATTTTTGATGAAGCAACATCCTACATGGATTCCCAGTCAGAGCAAAAGGTTCATGATGCAATGAACAAACTCATGAAAGGGAGGCTTTCCATTATCATCGCCCACAGGCTGTCCACTGTAAGAAATTGTGATACCATCCTTCTTTTAAGGGATGGGACAATCAGGGAGCAGGGGTCTCACAATGAACTTGTGGATTTAAAGGGTGAATATTACCATCTTTTGAAAAAAGAAAAAATCTGATATCTATAGATATTCAATAATATTTTCATTCCAAGCTAATTGTTTTTTACATGAAAAATTTAGTCCTGAGATACTTTTTCCCTGCACCATTGATTATTATCCCAAATAGATGTTTAATAGAATACATCAAAACTTGGCAACTTATGACAATTTTCTATTCGGGTAAAAAGATGCATAAAGAAATAAACAAATTAATCAATTCAATGGATGTGAAGCAGGACCGAGAGGATGCTGAGGCAAAAGCATATTCAATAGCTAAATTCGGAGAGGATGCCTTAGATTTGCTTGTGCAGATGGGTGACACTACAAGCGAAAAAAGTATGGATACCGTAAAAAAGAAGAAAATACTCAGAGCCATTATCTTGACACTGTTGATTCTAATTAAAAAAAACAATACTTTATCATTCAAAGAGACAATGAGTTCAAAAGCAAAAAATCTCTTATTTAAGCTTGCCGCCCAAGGATATGAATCAGCAAAACAGGTTATCTATAAATAACGTTGTGGGGGTATTTGTTCCGATTTCACCATTTTCAGATATTTCCATTTGGGGGTTGATTAATTTTTCTACAGAGCAGCAACTGTTTTTCCTTGGTGGAATTGCAATTGCATTTGGAGTATTTACATATTCAAAAAGAGTTATGATGACTGTGGGATCAGGCATAATGGAATTGTCGCCTCTGGGTGCACTGGTGGCTGTCTGGTCCCACTCAATCGTACTCTTTATTTTTTCTTTTCAAGGGCTTGGGGAGTTTTTAAAATCCTATGGACTGCCGCCAATCCCTTTAGTTCCTGTTTCAAGTTCTCAGGCAATTGTTGGAGCAATTATAGGCATGGGATTATTAAAAGGAGGAAGAGAGATTAATTGGTCAATAGTAGGAGGGATTGCAAGCGGCTGGGTTACAACACCAATTATTGCAGCTTTGATAAGCTTTATATGCCTTTTTTTTATGCAAAATGTATTTATGCAGGAGACGTACAAATCTGTGCAGTATCAGCTTACACCCAAGGCTCAAATGGTAATGAGTAAACCAGGTATTGAAACATCCCAACAATTTTAGTACATATTACATAAAGTTATTAAGTGATATGTACTAAAATAATTATAACGGGTATTTTATTACTTCAAACAAGAGAGGATTGAGATATGAAAAAATTAGTATTAGTCGGTTTAACAGCACTAGCAGTGATGTTTACATCAAATGCAGTTATGGCAGAAGGCACTTTAAGATTACTCACATGGAAAGGCTATGCACCAGCCAAACTTGTAAAAGATTTTGAGGAGAGAACAGGTATTGATGTAAAACTTACTTACTCCAACAATGAAGAGATGATTGCCAAGCTGAGAGCAACACGCGGTGGTGGATTCGATCTGGCTCAGCCAAGTCAGGACAGAATTTCTTTTGTACAGATGAAATTCCCGGTTTATCAACCAATTGATTACAGCCGGATAAACACAGGTCAGTTAGTCACGTCAATGGTTGAAGCTGTTAAGAGGAACACTGCAGTTGATGGTAAAGGTTATGGAGTCCCGCATTGTTACGGCACTACAGGCATGATCGTTAATAAAAAGCTGGCTCCCGAAGCTAATGACTGGTCAGATCTCTGGAATCCTAAATATGCTGGAAAAATTTCTTACAGACTGAAAAGACCTCTTCTTATTGCAACTGCATTTGGTATGGGCGAAGATCCTTTTGCACTCTATGGCGATATAGATGCTTACAGAGCATTAATGAAGAGAGTTGAAACAACACTTATAGAAGGAAAAAAGTTCGTTAAAAATTACTGGACAAGTGGTGACACTCAGGTTGCAATTATCAAAAGTGGTGATGCAAATGTTATCTCGGGCTGGGATGGAAAAGGCTGGACTCTGCACAAAACCAATCCTGATATTGATTTTATAGCACCTAAAAGTGGAGCCCTTGGCTGGATTGATACTTTTGCAATACCTGCAAAATCAGAAAATCTTGATGCTGCATACAAGTGGATAAATTTTATGCTGGAGCCTAAAAATGCAGCCTACTTTACCAATCAAGAGGGGTACGGCACAGCTTCTGCCGGCGCACTTGAATTTCTCAATGATGAAATCAAGGCAAATTTCAGCCGGTCATTTCCGCCAAAAGATCTTGATAACATAAAATGGCATCCACCAGTTCCAGCAGGTTTTGAAAAAATTGAGGCAAAAGTTCTCGATAGAATTAAAGCAGCAAAATAGATCCTATGGAAAAATTTGAACAACTCTGAAAAAACTTCAGAGTTGTTCATTTGACCTGCCTGAAACTTTCCAGGAATGTCCATTGCAATTATTCAACAAACAATAATTACTTAGGATCTATATGAGTTATGTCTTAGAAATTAAAAATGTTACAAAAAAATTTGGAGACTTTAAAGCCGTTGATTCAGTGAGTTTTAATGTGGAAGATGGGGGGTTTTTTTCCATCCTCGGTGGATCTGGCTGTGGGAAAACAACACTTTTACGAATGATCTCAGGTTTTGAGGAGGTAACTCACGGAGACCTTCTTGTTCGTGGTAAATCAATGGAAGCAATTCCTCCTGAAAGAAGACCTGTCAACATTATTTTTCAAAACCTAGCACTTTTTCCTATGATGAATGTTGAGAAAAATGTTGCCTTTGGTCTACAGAGACAGCGCCTGCCAAAAAAAGAGGTGAACACCCGGGTTGAAGAAATGTTGGAACGTGTTGGGCTGACAGGATTTGAAAAAAAGAAAGTAACTGAACTTTCAGGGGGTCAACGTCAGCGTGTAGCAATTGCCAGATCCCTTGTTTTAAACCCATCAATCCTTCTTTTGGATGAGCCTCTTGGTGCATTGGACAGAAAACTTCGGGAACATATGAAGATTGAACTCAAAATGCTGCAAAAAGAGATTGGGACAACATTTATTTACATTACCCATGATCAGTCAGAAGCTTTGGTAATGAGTGATCGAGTTGCTGTAATGAATCAGGGACGCTTTGAACAGATTGATACTCCGAAGAACCTGTATAAAAATCCTAAAACATCTTTTGTTGCTGGTTTTGTAGGAGAGAGTAACGAATTTGATGTAACAGGTTATGCTGATGGTATATTAACAACAAAGCATGGCTACAAGTTAAACAAACCAGATCTTGATTTTCAGCCAAAAAAACTTTTTATGCGGCCAGAAGCATTTATTCTCAATCCAACTGAGGAGTTAGAAGATATTGAACTCATAGAGATGAAAGTCAAAACTATTTTATTTGACGGATCCAATACTAAAATATCGGCAACCATTAAACAGAGCCAGGATGAAGTGCTTATTGCCTTGCCGCAAAATGCCCAGTTTGAAGATTTGCAGGAAGGTGATGATGTGCAGGCAGGTATCCATTACGACGATATAAAATGTTACCGGGATTAGAACAATGAAAAAAACAAGCAGCACATTTTATCTTTTATTAATACCCGTCCTGTTATGGCTGATAGTTTTGATAGTGGTTCCCCATATGGATTTGATGTTCAAATCATTTAGACTGGAAACTGATGAAGGGAATATGATCTTTTCTTTGAACAATTATCTGACATTTTTCCAGGACGAAATCTATTGGCTCACCTTTGTTAAAACTGCATTATACTCCATATTTGTTACATTTCTTGCATTTGTAGTTACCTTTCCTGTTGCATTTTATCTAACAAAAGTAATAGGGAAACAATATAGTGGTTTTATGACACTGCTGCTTCTTATTCCTATCTGGATAGGAGAGCTTGTAACTGTTTATGGATGGATGATTTTACTTAGAGACAATGGTGTGATCAATAATTTTCTCATGAAAATCGGGTTGATTAATTCGCCCATTGAGATGCTGTTCACCAATTTCAGCATGACCATTGGTCTGTTGTATATGTCCATGTTGTTTATGATAGTTCCCATGATGTCGGCATTGGACAGTCTTGATGACTCTTTAATTGAGGCTGCCAGTGACCTTGGTGCCTCAAAATGGACCATCTTTCGCCAGATTATCATTCCTTATACAACTCCTGGTATTGTATCAGGCGGCATTATTGTCTTTATGCTGGTAATTGGTGACTTTGTTGCTCCAAATATTCTGGGTGGTAAAAGCTCGTTGTGGTTCACAGAGCAGATATATAATAAATTCCTGGCCTCCTTTAACTGGGAGGAGGGTGCTGCATTCGGCTTCTTACTGCTGCTCTTATCTTCAATTATTATTTGGGTAGCGCTTAAATTAACAGGACAAAAACTTGAGAGGGTAGGATCATGATACGTACGTTGCCACGATCACCACTTTATATTACAGGTTATCGTATATATATCCTCCTGTTCTATATTTTTCTTATAATGCCTCTGATCACAATCTGTGTTCTCGCATTTAATGATTCAAATTTTATAGCCCTTCCCTGGATGGGATTTTCTCTTGACTGGTTCTTTGCCAACACTGATGAACGCCTTGGGCTCTTTAAAGATCCAGATTTACTCCTAAGTGTCTGGACAAGTTTGCAAACCGGTTTTCTTGTTGCTCTCTTTTCAACAATAGTGGGTACTATTGCTGCTCTTTTGTTTGAAAATGAAAAATTCAGACTCAAAGGGCTGCTCTATTTTCTGGCTTTATCACCTTTGGTCATCCCAGGGGTGGTTCTGGGTATATCAATTCTGCTGAGTGCTACCAATGCCGGAATTTATCTTGAAGAGACTTTTGGAATAGATATTGAAATTCTTGCACCCAGCTTCTGGCTTGTTGTTATAGGCCAGTTCTCATTTTGTTCCACCTTTGTGATGCTTTTAGTTGGCGCCCGCCTGAAAAAATTTGATCCTGTACTTGAAGAGGCTGCATTAAGCCTTAGAGCTACAAAACTTCAAGTAATCTGGCTTATCACAATCCCGTTTTTAAGGTCAGCTATTATTGGCGCTTTTGTTGTGGCATTTTTAATTAGTTTCTCAAATTTTAATACCACTATTTTTCTGGTTGGTTCAGATCCCACCCTGCCCGTTGATTTATACTCCAGGATCAAGTTCAGTTCAACACCAGTGCTTAATGCTGTATCGTTTATGATTGTATCATTTATAACGCTCTCTGCCATGGTTAACTTTGCCATGAATAGAAACAGAGAATAAAAATAGTTTAATACCTTATGCTTATTGCACACATAAGTGACAGCCACATTGCAGGATTCGGGGAAAAAGCATATGGTGTTGCGCCCACAGCAGAAAATCTTTCTCTTTGTGTCAATCATATAAACAGGCTCAGGCCACAACCAGATTGTGTACTGGTTACAGGAGATATTACCTTTGATGGTCTCATGGAAGAAGTTCAACGAACATCTGCCATCTTAAAAAAATTAAACTATCCATTTTATGTGGTACCAGGCAATCATGATGATAGAGCTACTCTTTTTTCAGAATTTAGCAAAAATCACTGCCCTGCAAACAATGAAAATTTTATCAACTATGTAATTGAAGATTATGAAATTCGTTTGATCGGCATGGACAGCACTATCCCTGATGCCCCTGGAGGAGAAATATGTACACAGCAGGCTCAATGGCTTGAGACCAGGCTTGCTGATCAACCTGAACAGCCAACTATTATTTTTATGCACCATCCCCCGGTAAATTGTGGTGTGCTTGAGACAGATGAAGATGGTTTTAAAGGTACAAAAAGATTGGGGGATATTATAGCAAAATACGCCAATATAGAGCGTATCCTGTGTGGACACATTCATCTTGAAGCGCACATAAAATGGTGTGAGACTATTGTAAGCACTGCCCCGTCCATGGGGTTACAGCTCAATCTTGATCTAACCTTGAAAAAACCATCCCAGTTTTATGTTGACTCCCCTGGCTATCAGTTGCATTTCTATCATCAAGAAAAACATCTTATATCACATACCGTTTATGTAAAAGATAGGAATGGGCCATATTTATTTTAATACCTGCCATGGGGCAGATCAGGCAGATTACTTTTAACACTTAGGTTTGTTTTTTTAAGGATTTTATTATGACTCCCAGCGATCGACAGGCCAAGATTGCCAATATTATTCGAC
Organism: Desulfobacula sp.; assembly: GCA_018702715.1. Taxonomy (GTDB): domain Bacteria; phylum Desulfobacterota; class Desulfobacteria; order Desulfobacterales; family Desulfobacteraceae; genus Desulfobacula. Next base: position 8,679 of record JABIYQ010000620.1, read on the forward strand.
AGCACCATAGCGTCAAAGTAAACGAATTGGCTAAAATTCTCAATATTTCCAGGGAAACCATACGACGCGACCTGACCGAGTTAGATCGGGAAGGCAAGGTTCATAAAGTTCACGGCGGCGCATCTCTGCCCATAACGATTGGGGAGGGAGCCTTCCGGGATCGAATGGGTGATAATGTGAAGGCAAAGGTACAGTTTGCGGCCTGGATCAAATAAAAAATCTGGTGTGTGATCAATATCCATCAAAAGGAAATAACTAAGGCTCTGAAGGAAGCCAATGTTAACATTATTTGTGTTGACTGTAAAAAATGAGTATGCTTGTTCTTTATATTGACTGATCAGTCATGGTCGGCATTCTTTTTATCCTTTTTACTATTGACATTAAGCTTGCTTTTTATCTGACCCTGCTGGTTCCGCTTATTGTGATCAGCATTATTCTGTTTTCAAAAATTATGCGCAATGCGTTTAGAACGATCCGACAAAAATTAGCTGAAAGCAACCACAGTTTTTCAGAAGCCCTTACAGGGATAAAAATCATCCAGACAACCGCAAGCCAGAACAGTTTTCTGCAACGG
>JABIYQ010000622.1 GCA_018702715.1 Desulfobacula sp.
CTGATCTTAAAAAAATACAGAACAAATTAAAAATTTAATACTTTTTAAAGGAGACAACCTATGCAGAACCAGGAAAAAATACAATTGACCATATACCTGCCCATGGGAACCAGAACAAAGCTTCAAGCCATGGCTGCACAAAAAATGCTTGAACACCCACAAAAGAATTTTTCAGCGGCTTCAATCGCGGCATCTATGTTGATCGAACATCTGACCCCGATGGAACAGGAAGAGAAAAATTAACCCATAACTGAAAATCAATCATGTTACAGGCAAATACTATGAAAAAATCACTTACCTATAAAAATTACAAAGCAACCAGCATACCCTATCCAACAGCATCTATTGACGGATACAAGAAACTGCTGGTTGCTGAAAAAAATAATATTTACAACGGAAATACCGGCGTATATCTGGCCAGAGAAATTGAATGGGGTTCCCAAAAACTGTACTTTCTATTCATTGATGTAGATGGGGACCCCGATCTAAAAGGATCTGAAAAAATTCAAAGTGCCGTTGCAAATGCTACACTTACATATCGGATCTTAAAAAACCTCAAAGCCGCTGAATATTTCACCATAATTGCAACAGGTGGTGAGGGTTTCAGGTTCATATCAAATAAACTTGTGAATAAACCAGCTTACCAAGCATTTGTCGACCTTATCAAGGCAGAGATGCCTCATATTCACGATACCAAGCCGACTGAGGATATAGGGATGCCTCACCAGATTTTCGCTTATAAAGGGCATATTAATCACAGCAACAAAGATCTTGTGGACAGGCACTCGGTTGTTGTCCCGGCGGAAATGTTTAAAAGCAATTTGTTTACAGTCAATGATTACCTTGAGCTAACAAAGGGACGTCTTGATCCGGATGTGGTGATAGAATTCATGGATCATTTTTTTAATTTTGAGCCTGTCACTGACCTTACGTCCCTTAATGGTCTGGGCGACAAATTAATGCAATATCAAAAGGTATTGGGGGAAATCAAAATCAACCCCTTCGAATATTTGAAGTTCCGAAAGAGTCTTGATAACCCTATTTCTCTTGAAACCATGCATAAAATGTTAATGGAACAGAATATCAATTGTGTTATTGCCAATCGAAAAAAAATGGCAATATCTTTTCAGGGGTTAAGATGCCCAGTTTGTAATAGTATGAGAGGTAATGCTGTTGCCTATCCCCCGTACTATAATCTTAAATGCTTCAATACCAATTGTGCAGCACACAGGGATAAGGATAATAAAGGTTTGCCTCTACACAAATGGACCAATATTAAAGGATACCAGGATCATCAAAATCAAAAACAGTCCTCCCCTATCATACAATTGCCTTCAAAGTTTGAAACCATAGAAGATGCCAGAAAAATAATTAAAACAGCACTTCAGACCAAAGATGACAGCCTTATTGTCCTTACACCTGGGGTTGGCAAATCTCAGGCGACAATTGAATATCTTGCAAATGATATGGTCGGCAAAAAAGTTATATACAGCTGTTTCAACAAAGACCTTCAAAAAGAAGCGTATAACCAGATCCGAGAATTATGCCCTGACCATGATCGCTTTTCTCTTATCGAATCAAGAGAAGAATTGTGCCCTAAAAAAAATGAACTAAAAGAAATCACTTCAAAGGGGTTCTCTCCTGCTGAAATCTTATGCGGCGGCTGCGAACACAGGAAGACCACCTGTAGCTATTACAATCAATTTGAAAATATGAACCATGATATATTTTTCATGACGCATCATATGCTTCAATATTCTGAAAAGCGCATCAAAGACCCTGACCTTATTATAATGGACGAAAACTTAAAGTCCGGACTACTTTTAGAAGATACCTGCACGGAACAGCAGATGCGGACCCTTTCAATTGTATTAAACGACCTGGACTACTTATTGATTACCACCCTTTTTGAACTTGGCCATAAAATAGGGGATCAAATTTGCAAAGAAAAGGCATACCCCATGATTATCAATGGGAGAAAACTCGCGGGTAAAGATCAAACAGAAGATTCCCTGATAAGACTTTTAGCAAAATATTCCGACCGTGACGAACAGAAGATTAAAG
>JABIYQ010000623.1 GCA_018702715.1 Desulfobacula sp.
AAATTTCCAGTCCGTGGCCAGTTTTTTCCAGACATTTGTCCGAAAGGCCATGGGGCAATGCTGTGAATCTATCCCTAAAAGGGAGACACCCCTTAAGATAAAGGGAAAAACATTGATGGGCAGATCAAAGGATGCCACATTTCCGCAGCAGGTTACAATGCCATTCTGTTTTGTTGCCTTTATGGCCGTGGCCAGGATCTCTCCCCCCACGGTATCAATGACACCGGCCCATTGGGGTTTTAAAATGGGGGGTTTTGTATTTTCAAGAAAATCATCCCGGGAAAGAATGGTTTTAACGCCCAGGCTGTTCAGCAGCGCCGTGTCTGTTTTCCCCGTGACAGCTGTTACAGAATATCCAAGGTGGGACAATATTCCGCAGGCCATGCTTCCCACGCCGCCTGTGGCACCCGTGACAAGGATATCCCCATGTTCGGGTCTGATGGTTTGGGTTAATTTAAAAATTGACATTCCCGCCGTAAATCCGGCTGTTCCGAATATCATGCTCTGTTTCAGATCAAGGCCGTCCGGCAGCTTGACCACCCAGTCTTTTGGCACCCTGATATACTGCCCAAACCCCCCTGATGTGTTCATTCCAAGGTCATAGCTTGTAACGATGACCTTTTCTCCTTTTTTAAAGGGTTCAACAAGGCTTTCTTCAACAATTCCTGCTGCATCAATCCCGGGCGTATGGGGATATTGCCTTGTGACACCGCGGTTTCCCGTGGCAGATAAGGCGTCCTTATAGTTTAAGGAAGAATAGCTGACCCGAATGAGAACATCACCTTTTGGAAGATCATTAATTTGTGCAGTTTTAATCTGACGAATAAAGGTTTTTTTTTCAGGTTCTTCAACAATCATTGCTTGGTAAGATAAATTGTCCATAGGCTCCATCCTTTATAAATCTTTTTACTTTTTTAAATAAATTTGATAATTATGCCGGGATGAAAACTAATAAATTCCAGACCGGCAGGGTGGCACTTGTTTCATTCTCTCATTTTATCCATGATATGTATACAAGTTTTCTTTCTCCGTTACTGCCTATAATCATTGAAAAACTGTCCTTATCCTTGAGCCAGGCCGGACTTTTGTCCACGGTTATGCAGATTCCCGCTCTGCTCAACCCTTTTATCGGGTTGTTTGCAGACAACAAGGGTCTTGCCCGCTGGCTGGTTGTTCTTGCTCCCACCTTCACTGCCATACCCATGAGTCTTATTTTACATGCATCATCATATTATGTATTGCTGGTTCTGCTTTTTTTCGCCGGCATAAGCGTAGCACTATATCATGTCCCTTCACCTGTTCTGATTGCAAAGTATTCCGGGGGGAAAAAGGGCCGTGGCATGAGTATTTTTATGACGGGCGGAGAATCTGCCAGAACATTTGGGCCAATGTTTGCTGTAGCGGCTGTATCATTTTTAGGGGCGGATCATTTTTATGTGGTTATAGGATTTGCAGTACTGACATCGGTCATGCTTTATTTCGCCCTTGAAAAAGAGGAACAAAAAACTTCATTTAAAAGAAAAGGATCTTTAAAAGCATCATTCCATGAAATCAAACATGTGCTGATCCCTTTGTCCGGGATTCTATCGGCAAGATCTTTTATGCATGCATCAATGGGGGTTTTTATCACGGTTTTTGTAGAAAGAGAGACGGGAAGCCTCTGGTATGGAGGAGCTGCCCTTGCTTTGTATGAGGCATTTGGCGTGGCTGGTGTGTTAAGCGCCGGAACCTTAAGTGACTGGCTGGGAAGACAACGAGTATTATTCTGGGTGTTGCTTGTTGCACCCGTCGCCATTTTAATTTTTGTTTTTTCAACGGGTATTTTAAAAATTATCATGCTGGCTGTTACAGGGTTCACTGTTCTTTCAACAACTCCTGTAATGCTGGCCATCATCCAGGAAAATGCAAAAGAACATCCTTCCACAGCCAATGGCCTGTTTATGATGATCTCTTTTGCCGTCAGATCCATTGCAGTCCTTTTAGCTGGAATCATCGGTGATCTTGCAGGGCTTGAGAATATGTTTATTGTGAGTGCTGTCATTGGATTTACTGCGATTCCCTTTTTATTAAAACTTGGTATAAAAACCTAATATTAAAATATGGAGATAATGATGTTAAAAACCAATGAAGACAGGCTTGTCGAATTGGCCATGCAGTGCCAACCAGGGCCACCCAGGATCAGGCCCGGCTGGAAGGTGGATTATGAGGGCAAACCCTTTATCCTCCCCGGTATTGGCGGTATTACATTAAATATTCAGGTGGGAGATTCTGCTTTCGGCCTGGCCGGAGACCATATCGAGCCTGGTGTCAGTTGTTCGGCAAATGCCGAAAAACCCTTTGAGTTTCCTAATAATTCTCTCCAGTTGCTGTCCTGTGTAGGCAATGAGGCTGTTATCGTATCCGGAGATGCAAAAGGGGAAAAAGGGATTGTTACGGGCCATCATGGTGGTTCAGAACATGTGATGGTTGATTTTCCCAAAAAAATTCTCAAAAAGCTGACATATGATGATAAAATAATGATTAAAACCAAAGGCCAGGGTTTGAAACTAACCGATTATCCGGATATCATCTTGTTCAATCTTGATCCAGGCCTTTTTAAAAAAATGAAGATTAAAAAAATAAAAGACAACAGGCTTGCCGTGCCTGTTACAACCATTGTACCGGCCCAGTGCATGGGATCAGGTCTTGGTTCAGCCCATGTTGCAGCAGGAGATTATGATGTGATGACCAGTGATCCTGCAAGTGTTAAAAAATATAAATTAGACAAGCTTAAATTTGGTGATTTTGTGGCATTGCTTGACCATGATAACTCCTATGGCAGGGCATTTGTAAAAGGTGCTATAAGTATCGGTGTTGTGGTTCATTCAGATTGTCTGCTGGCAGGACATGGACCCGGTATATCCACTTTGATGACCTGCTCAACACCTTTAATTGAACCCGTGCTGGATGAAGGTGCGAGCATCGCTAATCTTATGCAAATAGGAACAAAAAGAAAAAAGCGTAATTCAAAAACAATTAAGACGGGCTAAAAAATTGAATATAAGTAAGAAAAGTATCCTTCAAAAAGGAAAAGGTAAAACCAGGAAACAGGCAAAGCTTGAATACCTGTATGAAAAAGAATCATTGTATTTTGCACAAATTGCCGAAAGTGTAAAAGACATTGCCATAAAAGAGCTTAAAAATTTAGGTGCCTATGATTTAAAAACGGTTTTCCGTGGGATATGGTTTAAAGCAGCAAAAAAAGATTTTTATCGGATCACTTATTTTGCAAGGCTTCTTTCAAGGATATTGGCTCCCCTTGTTTCCTTTGAATGCCATGACAAAGATGACCTGTATAAGGCGGCCAGGAAAATAAGATGGGAAGAATTTTTAACGGTTAAAGATACTTTTTCCATTGTTGCAAATGTTTCTGAATCGGAAATTACCCATTCCAATTTTGCAGGGTTGCGGGTCAAAGATGCCATTGCCGATTATTTCAGAGACCGGACTAATAAAAGACCGAATGTTGATGCAAAAGATCCTTATATTATAATCAATATCCATATCCACAAGAACCTGGCAACCCTTACCATTGATGCCTCGGGCGGTGCGTTACACAAACGCGGCTACAGGGAGGAATCTGTATCTGCACCCATGCAGGAGACTGTTGCCGCAGCCATAATCCACTTGTCTGAATGGGATGGACAACTGCCCTTGTATGATCCCATGTGCGGATCAGGCACGCTTTTATGTGAAGCCCTGATGAAGTATTGCAGGATACCGGCACAAATATTTCGAACTGGTTTTGGATTTGAAAGACTGCCGGATTTTGATGCAAATTTATGGGAGAAGATTAAAAAAGATTCCCGGGATAATTTCAGGGAATTGAAACAGGGCATGATTTCGGGAAGCGATGTGTCCGAACATTCTATTAATGCTGTTAAAACCAATATTATGGGACTTCATTTCGGCAGTGAGATTGCAATTGAACAAAAAGACTTTCAGGATATTGAATCCATTGAGAACAGCATGATCATTACCAACCCTCCCTATGGTATCAGAATGGGAAAAGACCAGAACCTTAATAAATTTTATCATAACCTGGGTCTTTTTTTTAAAAACAGATGCAGTAAATCAACGGCCTTTGTCTATTTTGGAGAACCCAAATATATAAAAAAAGTTCCCTTGTCACCATCCTGGAAACGCCCATTGAAAATTGGCGGTCTTGATGGCAAACTTGTAAAATATGAATTGTATTAAACTCAATAGGAGAATAGATAGTGCGTGATCGATGAAATTGTCAGTTTTCGAAGAGGCACTTGATATAATATGGAAAAGTCCAATACAGGTGGACAATACACCTGCAATGAATATAGAGAGGAGATGATCCTTTTGGGATTGCAGAAAAGGCTTGCTTCCCAAGGGTTAACCAAGGAAGAAAAAGAAAGTCTTTTAAAAGAGATTGCCAAAGTAGAAAAACAGATGGGCCTAGATTAGTCAGGGTTTTTTCTTTGGCGGAAAATATTTCCACAAAAATGATTTTCCATCTGGCGCATTGTGATTTCCATGACATCAAATGATTTGTTCAAGTTTTCAAGGACAAGATTCCGCTGTTTTTTTATCCCTAAAAGCAGTCTTTCAGCTTTTCTATTTTTTGCCATCATGGGGTAAGTTAAAATGGTGCCGTCCTTGTAATTTTTATTTCCATATTTTAGTTTGTACTGGGCTTAAATAATAGAATATATCATTCCTGATTATACGAGTCATGATGAAATAGTTCAATTAAGATAAACAAATAATAAAAATCAAATAAGAAAAAAATATCAATAAGTCAATATTTAACACGATCAGGCACAGGCCAATCCAAATATTTTATCAACGAAATATATTTATGTCTGAAACCCTGGTTTTATTGTTGGGAAAACCCATGTGCAACCCCAGAAAATGATTAGGTAATAGCGCTTTAAGATGCAAGACGGGCCAATTTTTTGTCAATACATTTATCCAATAAAGTAGAAATTTTTTACCCAAATTTTGCTTGTATTGTTTTTTAATATAGTGTATATTCTCCATGAGCTTGATACGCAACTGATTGAAATATAAAATGATTGAAATTATGAAAAAAGTTAACCTCGATCTTCGCACCTTGTTTTTAATATTGTCCCTAATGGCTGTTTTGTCAGTTGGTGTTGGAGGATCTCTTTATTATTCAGCCGTAAAAAATTCTTTGTTTGAGGCAGTGCACCAAAAAGCTGAAGAACAGGTTAATGACTTGAGAAATGAAATCGACTCTTATAAGACCTGGTCCCTTAAATCGGTAAAATTTTTAAGTAACCTTAAACCAATAAAACAACCTCTTATAAGTGGTGGTGTGATTGCTCTTTCTGAGGTCAATATAATTTTAGACTCTTTTCGGGATGATTTAAACGTCAGTGTCTGTTATTTAATTGACCCTTCCGGGAAAACAATAGCTTCCACCAACCGTGACACCGCCACAAGCTTTGTGGGAAAAAATTATGGATTTCGCCCTTATTTTAAAGAGGCTATGCAAGGTAGGCCATCCGTCTATATGGCCTTGGGGATTACCTCTAAAAAAAGGGGTATTTACTTTAGTCATCCTGTTTATGGGGAAGAAAAAGATAAGCCTTTGGGGGTTGTCGTAATTAAGGCATCCCTTGAAACAATTGAAAAGCAATTCCAGAAAAATTTTGATGGAATTGTACTGATGACTGATCCCCATGGGTTAATCTTTGTTTCCAGCCGTAAGGATTGGCTTTACAATTTTTTATGGAAAGCTTCTTCAGAAACGGTCTTGGATCTTACCAAAACAAAACAATTTGGGGAAGGTCCCTGGAATTGGACAGGCACGAAAATTTTTGATGAAGAAAATGCCGTGGACAAGCTTGGTAATAAATATAAAATACATCAACAACAGCTTGACACGTATCCTGGCTGGCAATTAACTCTTCTGCACAGCCACATCTGGCTTATAAAAAGAATAGCAGGCCCTTTAAGCAGGACAATCGGCATTAGCGCAGTATTATTGTTTTTGTGTTTTGGGGTCATCGTCTTTTTTCTTTTCAGGAAAGCAAATAATGAAATTGTCCAAAGAAAAAAAGCTGAAAAAGAACAAAAATTATCCCTGTCCAGACTCCAGGCAACTCTTGAATCCACCACTGATGCAATACTGGTGGTGGACAGTGATGGCAAAACCACAGCCTCAAATGAGCTGTTTGCCAAAATGTGGAAAATCCCAGTCGATATTATAAACACCCGAGATGATGACAAGGCCCTGGCTTATGTGTTGGATCAATTAAAAAACCCTGATAGTTTTATTCAAAAAGTAAAAGCACTATACGCTGACCCTGAAGCAGAAAGTTTTGACACTTTAGAGTTCAAGAACGGGCGAATTGTGGAGCGTTATTCCCAGTCCCAAAAACTTGACGAGCAAATTATAGGCAGGGTATGGAGCTTTAGAGATATTACCGAAAGAGAACTGGCCCAAAAGAAAAGGGAAAGT
>JABIYQ010000378.1 GCA_018702715.1 Desulfobacula sp.
ATATTTTCGCCAACTCTTTTCTTTACCGATATATTAACAGCGTCCACCCCATTTAAACGGGATCTTGACGATTCTTCCTTGATGCCGTCAACAACTGTTGCAACGTCCTTTAAATAGATAGGATTGCCGCTATGGGTGGCAACAACAAGGGAGAGTATTTCTTCCGGCGTTTCAAATTCACCCGGTACTTTTAGCTGATACCTGCCATCCCCAAGGGTGATGGCACCGCCTGATGTGTTCTGATTTTCGCTTACAACTGCCTGCTGTAGGGATGTAATAGGTATCCTGTAATAGGCCAGTTTATCAGGATCAACTTCTATTCGGATTTCTCTTTCCTGACCACCTGTTACATCAACTTCCAGAACACCCGGCACAGCTTCAATGTCATCTTTTAAATCATCTGCGATTTCTTTGAGTACTCTGGGTCCGCTTGTCCCTGCCAGAGAATAGACAACAATGGGCATTTCCGAAATATTTACCTCAAATACGGAAGGATCATTTTCAAGATCAGACGGCAGATCGTTCTTTGCTTCATCCACCTTATCCTTAACCTTGGTTAACACCTCGTCAATATCTGTACCGGGTAAAAATTCAATGTTAATCTGGGACAGTCCCTGGGAACTGACGGAACTGATATTTTTAACCTTGTCCAGACCTTTGAGTTTTTTTTCGATTTTTATGGTGATACTGGTTTCAATATCAGTGGCAGAAACCCCTCGATAATCCGTGGATACAAATACAAAAGGAATGGTAATATCCGGGTCACTCTCCCTTGGAAGCACCATGTAGGAATAAATACCAATCCCCAGGATGATAAGGGCCAGTACCAGAACACTGGTTCTGTTTTTTATGGCCGTATCAGAGATAATCATTGGGTGATTTCCTCCATATCCCGGATGGTTTTGGTGACATTCACCTGTTCTCCATCTTCAATAATACGATGACCCACAACAACAATATTTTCACCGGGAAAAAGTCCTTTAGGGATTTGAGTCTTCCAGCCATCCTGAAATCCTGTCTTTAATGGTCTGAACCTGACAATTCCATCCTTTTCAACATAGACACCGATATCTTTATTCTGATTTACAAGGGAATACATTGGGACGGAAATCCCTTTGGGGTCCTGGTTTTTGATAATTTTTACCCGGGCAAACATATCAGGTAGAATCTGACCGTCAGTATTTTCCACCTTGATTTCAAGGTTGTACAAACGGGCCATGGAATCCGTGGTTTTATATAGATAATGGTATTCACCCGTATAGGTTTTTCCATCCAGAGCGTCAATGGTCATATTAAAGGTTTTTAGCTTTCTAACCGCATCAACATCTGATTCAGGGATGCCTACTTCTATTTTCAGCTTATCAATTTGAATAATTTTAGCGACGGGGTCTCCGGAATTTAGAAAGGTGCCGTTTTCAATGTGGACGCGATCAACAATACCCCTCATGGGAGACAGGATCGTGCAGCGGCTTAAGCTGAGTTTGGCATTGTCAAGAGCAGCCTTGCTGGTTTTTACCCTGGCAACAGCATCATCCAGTTGAGACCGGGTGACAAATTGATTTTTAACCAGCGCTTTTAATCTTTTTTGGGTGGCCATTGCTGAATCATAGGAAGCAAGGGCAGAATCAAAGGAATTTTGATAATCACTTTTATCGATGACTGCCAGAACATCTCCTTTGTTCACATGCCGTCCTTCTGTTATCTTTTTGCTGACAATTTTTCCTCTGATTTCCGAGACAACGTCTAAAGACACCCATGATTTTGCCACACCGGGAAGGCTTAGCTTTTCCATGACCATGGCAGGTATAAGTTCCATGGTAATCACATTGGTCAAAGATTTTGCAATAGTCGTTTCATTGGATTGTTTTTGGGCAATTGCTAATTTTTTTTCTGAGATTTTTTTACCCAGAGGCAATATAATCAAGCCGATTACAAGCAAGACCATGACAAAAGGGATTACTTTCCAGATAAGCCTTAAAATTTTTCTGCCCATTATTTTTTTGGAGTTAGATTTGGTTTCCATAAACAGGTCCTTATTTTTTTAAAATTACTGCTCAAAATATAATCGATTTTATTTTTTTTAAGGAATGCTTTTAATTTCCGGTTCCTTATAAATTATTGAACTTTTAAGTACTTTTCCCAGTAGAGTTTCCAAAGTTTTCAGTTCATTTAAATCCAACACCTTCTTAAAAACAGCTGCATATCTTTTATGAATCGCATCATGTACTTTTGCCAATTTGTTTCCTTTTGATGTCAAATGAATACTAAAAAAACGGCGATCCTCATTGGATTGGGTTTTTTTAACATATCCTTGGCTTTCCATTTTGTTGATGGCAAAGGTAACCGTTGGTTTGCTGACATTTAAATATAATGCTAACTCACTTAACTTTGGATTTTTTAATTGAAAAATTGCATCCAGGTAATACACTTGAGTAGAAGTAAGGTTCGATAAGGAACTATTTTTAAAGGTTTGTGTTTCAAACCTTTCCATGCTCTGGGATAATTTTTCAATTAATTCTTCAATTTTCATATTAAATCCTCATTTAGTTAGCTCAATAAAACTAATTATATGTGTTGATTTAATATTGTCAATTCAAAATTCAAAATTTTTTTTTATTTTTCTAACGAGGATGAAATTTTGCCGATTATCAAAGTCAAAGATTAAATTCTTTTACCCAGATTGAAAATCTTCTCGCATGATCTTTACTTATTTTTCCAAGATCATCGATAATTTGAGTTGTGGTTATCTTCTTGCCTGCCCGTTTCGGGCTTTTTGAGTGATACTTATCTGCCGCACAGATAATTTTTTCTTCAAGACTTATGGGAACCATATCTCTTTTAGGCAGAGGAAGGTTGTTGGAAAAAACATTTTCCTTTGTAATCCCCGCACCAGTATGTCGTTCACAGACAAGGCCATACTTAAGAGGCAGTCCCTTTTCATCTAAAAGCTTTTTTCCCAGGTAGCCGTGACAAATATAAGGTTGTTTTCCGCTACAGCCGATGGATTGGGCCCGGGTCAGAAAAATACCTATATCATGCAGCATGGCAGCCTTTTCAATAAATTCAAGATCCGGCTTCAAATCAATAAGGTTTTTGGCAATTTCAAGACTTTTTTGGGTGACAATCCTACTGTGCTCAACAAGTACCTTGTAAAGTTTAGTACCCGGCGTATAAAAATTGTCAATGATGGAAATCGGATCCATTTTTTATGAGAGTAAAACTCCTTCGATAAATTGATCCAGATCTCCATCCAGGACTCTGTCAACATCACCTATTTCAAAATCTGTTCGATGGTCCTTAACCATCCTATAGGGATGAAGAACATATGATCTGATCTGGCTGCCCCAGGCAATATCATCTTTACCATCATGAAGGCTTTG
>JABIYQ010000446.1 GCA_018702715.1 Desulfobacula sp.
AGTGGTTTGGGAGATCATATTAGAGAACAGATACTGAAAGACCTTTATCCAGATATGAAAGTTATGTTTGGTTCTGGAGAAAGTATTTGGAGAACTTTGATAAATTCAAAAAAACAATAAATTTTCATTTTAAATCACAAACACATAAGGAGGTGGTGAAACAAATGACTGTTTAAAAACAAGAATAAAACATTTTTTTTCTAACAAGGGCTTGTTCCCATCGGGGGAGCAGGCCTTTTTTTATTTAAACCAGTCAAAAAAAATAATGCTTTTATCAAAACAAGCATTGATGAGGAACTCAAATGGAAAACACAAATTTTTCATATTCCAGGGCACCACCCACCATGCCCAGGCACCTGAGCTAAATTCAGAGAAAAGTTAAAATCAACAATTATATAATGGAGAAATCAAAAATGAATACTAAAAAAAAAGAAAAGAAGACTGACCCCATCACGGAACAGTCTGGTGAAAAAAATAACGAGAGTGCAGATGCATCCCATGGTGCAGAAACTAAAACAGAAGTAACAGAAAATCTTAATAAAAAGGAGGCCACAATGGCTGACAAGAAAGAAAGCAAAAAACAGGACCAGGTTAAAGTTCCGGAATCTGGTCTCGGCGAAAGTGTAGTTACAGAAGATATCAAAGTAGCTGAAAGTTGTGAAGTGACAACAGGGGAAACATCTTCAAGTGAGGGTAATGAAGATGTTGACGGTATAACTGATCAAGAAAATTCAGATAAAATTGAAGATGCCAAGAATACTCCCGCCATAACGGATGCCAAGCTCCCCGATGGTGTTGAATCTGATCCAAGAAATGAAGAGGAAATGGATATCACACCCATTGAAAATTCAGAAACATTGCTGGATGTGTATCTCAATGTTTCTGATGATTATGGACAGATGCATGGAGATACAGAGCTTGAGAAGGCTGTAATGGAGTTCAATATCAGACACAAGGACTTGAGCTTAGGAAAAATTGAAAACCCTAAGCAAATTCTTAAAGAATCCACAGAATTGGTGAATCAATATACTCCTGTTTTGAGAAAATCGGCTCATATAACTGCGGGAATATTGGCCAAATACGGTATCCGGTTGGGAATGGTTTTTAACATCCAGAAAATTGCTGTTAGGAAACTGCACTTAAACTGGACGGATTGGTTCAAAGCAAATCATAGTTCAATGTCATTACGATCTGCACAAGATTATATGATGTTGGCCAAAATTCCAGGGATTATTAAATATGCATTCCTTGGGAAAGAAAGACTCCTTGAAATTTGTAGAATTCTTGATAATAAATCGGGTAAAGATCCTTTTAAAGAGTTTATTAAAAGTCGAGGCGTAGTTCTTAATCCTAATAAAATTAGTTATAAAAAAACAATGGATGCAGACAGCATGTTGATTCTATCATTGCAATGGTCAGGATCAACAAAGCAGAAGACAAGAAAGAGCTCAAGCTGGATATTGATGACGATATAGTTATAACTACAGTTAACATGGGTATTGATTTTAATAATACTCTAATTGAGAAACTTTTTCTGCTGAAAGAATATAACGAGAACTTTAACGCCAATACCTATCTGGTTGATGTTATCCAAAAAAATGGTCCAGAAGATCCTCTATTTGATAGAGTAAAAAAAATACAAAATGTCCCCAAGCTGACTGGTCTACTCAATAGTACAATTGATTTCATGAAAAATTAAACTGAATTTAAAACTACCATTGATGACACAGAGCTTGAAAAGCTCGAAGATGCTGTCAGTCAAATAAAAGAGCTTATCGAAGCAAGCTAAATCCTATTCCCCCCTGTGCTCCTGGGTATAGGGGGATTTTATATGGAGGTATCAATATGAAACTGTATCACGCAAGTTTAAATAAAAGAACCTTGTTGGCCTATAATAAGCGCTTCCCAGATAGGAAAGTATCTGTCCTGAGAAGCTTTGGCACATTGGACAAAACTGAGAAGGATTTTACCCATAAACACAGAGACAAAATTGACTTTCTTATTTTTGATTCTGGAACCTTTTCATTAAATTATGCAAAAGGAAATAGTATCAGACATATTACACTGGAAAATTATATAAATTATATGAAGCTGTTTGGAAAGTACTATGATTTTTATTTCAATTTTGACTCTGACTTCAGAGATATCGGTTTTGAAATAAATCTGTATAACATGAGAACTATGGAGGACTATGGGTTAACCCCCGTGCCTGTGGTGCATGATATTTGGGGAAATGAAATCTACTATTATATTAAGAATGGATATAAACGAGTAGCACTGGGTTCAGCACAGATAAGAGGTCTTGAAACCCTTGAATTTGTCATGGATATTTTTAAAGGGACCGGTATTAAAATTCATCTGTTGGGTAATACTACTTTTGATTTTCTGGCAAATTTCCCCATTCATTCTTGTGACAGTGCAATGTGGGCAAGAAAAGGTGGCTTTGGTTTTATTCTTTATTGGAATCCAAAGAAACTTGGAAAAAATAAGACTGATAGTATTTACATGGAAGAATTCATCCAAACCGGAAATGATAAAAAGGTAATTTTTTCTAACTATGCATTCAAAACAGACCTTGAAGCATATCTTTGGAATAACTTTCAGCTAACTCACCAAGACCTTATGGGCAATGAAGGTTCATATAATAAAATGCTGGTCAATATGCATTACTATGTTCAGCTCGAAGATATCATCAATCAGATCCATGTAAAAAAAGGGTTTGACACTATGTAATAATGGATGAATACGCAGGAAACTGCGCTTTAAAGGAAAAGGGATGGTTCTAATACAGGGTCATCCCCTCCCCACTTACACCACTGATAAATAATAGGAGACCCGTTGACCGGGAAAACAGAAACCATCTAAAAAAAGGAGGGTAAATTACAATTTAGTTTAGGCAATTGGCTGCATATTGTGCGGTCTTTTTTATTTTAAAGGGGGTTTCGCCACAATGGGGAGGCCCTTTTATTATTTTATACATAGCTTTGGAGAACAACAATGAAAGAAAGTAAATTTAAATTAAAATATGGCAAGTACCCTTTTATCGTCCATATAGATCCACTTCAGGAGGGTACTGCATATCCAACTCATAGTCATGGTTTAAATGATAAAGGTTGGCCAGAATTCATGATAGACCCTTTGGCATTTGGTCCTGAAGGAAACGGTAGTCACATCAATGCAGCATATGATTATTTCAAGAAGTCCAGGAGAAAGAAGATTCTGCATAAGATACTGAAAGGAGTGACAGTTGAGGTTCCAATTAATAAGC
>JABIYQ010000232.1 GCA_018702715.1 Desulfobacula sp.
AGACGAGATCATCTTAAAATAATCAAGTAAAACTGACGGAAAATAAGAAATATTATGACTACTGAAAACTATTGTCAGGCATGTCGCAAAAGAGCCACACCCTATGCATTTACTTATAAATTGGATAACACCTTTCAATTAATGGTTCGTGAAGAACTATCCTTTGTTACCACAGGAAAAATCAAACATTCTCATGCGGTTATCACATTGATTAACCAAATTAAGACCCATATCCAATCCATAATTGGCACCATTAAAAATCCTGAACAAATTCAAAAAATCAACAATTTACTTGATGTAATCGCTCAATATGAAAAAAGTTTTGCTGAAGTTGCCAAGACCAAAATAGATATGGAAACAATGAAAAGCCGGTTGCTACATGAATCCAGTCGGCTTATCAAAAATGCCGATGCCATGAAAAAGATTGATAGAGGCGCTTTTCAAATTCTAAAAATCATGAATGAAATTATTCTGGAAGAAAAAAATTTTATCGTCACGGGCAAAGAAAGTTCTGGACGAAAAGTGTTGGAATACTCTGATATGATCAATCACATGGCACTTAAAATTAAAAATACTGCCCAAGATAGTTCCATCAGACTTCATGCCTATCGGATTGCCAATATTGCCAATGTGTATGAAACCATATTTAAAAAATTTATCGATTCTCAAAAGTTACAATTGCAAACACTTCGTAATATGGCCAAAGATTTTATCCGCTTTGAAAATGAGATAGAGGGTTACATTAATCTTGTGTCCAAAAAAGAAGGTCAATTCATTTATTTTTTACAAAATTTAATATTTTTTATATCATGGATTGTTTTATTAATAGGTATTCTTGCTACTTTTTTCCTTTCAAAACGAATCACGGCCCCTATTAATGATTTAAAAGAATCAGCATCAAAAGTACATTCAGGAAACTTGGATGTTCGGGTAAAAGTTACAAGTCCAGATGAAATAGGACAATTGGGTAATCTCTTTAATGAAATGACAAAAAGGCTTAAGCATAACTTTGACAGCCTTGAGAATTACCGTGATCATTTGGAAGACATGGTCAAGGAGAGAACCTTAAAAATGGAAGAAGAAATCAATCAACACAAAAAAACTCAGCTGGCATTGAAAAAAGAAAAAGATAAAGCCCTCCAATATTTTGATATCACGGGATCCATTCTTGTTGTACTCAATACGGATCAGACAGTGGCACTCATCAACTCGGCAGGCAGTAAATTATTGAACGATAAAAAAGATAATATCATTGGAAAAAACTGGATTAATATTTATATCCCTGAAGAAGACCGACCCAAAACCCGTAAGGCATTTGACGAGTTAGTTTATGGAAATTCCAAGCATATTGAATTCAGTGAAAATACTGTTATTACCCGACAGGGCGAAAAAAGAATCATTTCATGGCACAATACCGTGTTGCGTGACAATGATGAGCATATACTGGCAACATTGAGCGCAGGAGAAGATATTACGCATGTCAGGCAGATGGAAGATGAAAGGAAACACCTCCAGAAAAAATTACACCAGGCCCAAAAATTAGAGTCAATCGGAACTTTAGCCGGTGGAATTGCACATGATTTTAATAATATTCTTTACCCCATCATCGGCTTTACTGAACTTACGATGAAGGATCTTCCAAAAGACAATAAGGTTCAGGAAAATCTGAGTAATATCCTCCAAGGCGCGATAAGGGCTAAAGACCTAGTTGAGCAAATTCTTTCATTCAGCAGGCAAAAAGAGGTAACTAAAAAACCTATTTCCATTCAACCCATAATAATTGAAGCATTAAAATTATTAAGATCTACTATCCCAAGAAATATTGAAATTTGTCAGGATATTTCTCTTGATGGGGGTATTATATTGGGTGACCCAACGGAAATACATGAAATTATAATGAATCTTTGTACAAATGCTTACCATGCCATGGAAAAATCCGGAGGTGTCTTAACCATTAAGCTTAAACAAGCCCACATTCATCTTGAAGATGAAAAACGATTCAATCTTAAAAAGGGTAATTATTGTATTTTAAGTGTTCGCGATACGGGTCTGGGTATCTCAAAAAATATTATGGATCAAATTTTTGATCCATATTTCACCACTAAAAAAGTGGGGAAAGGTTCTGGTTTAGGCCTTGCCGTCATTCATGGTCTTGTTAAAGAATATAAAGGGACCATAATGGTTGACAGTGAAATGGGTAAAGGGACAACTTTTAATATTTATTTACCATCAACCGAAAAAAGTAATCAGATTAAAAAGGAAAAGAAAATTTCAAAAGCTGTTTTGGGCACTGAACATATTTTATTTGTGGATGATGAAGAGGCTATTGTAACAATTGGAAGCCGGACTCTTGAACGACTTGGGTATACGGTTACAGGAGTAACAAGTAGTCATGATGCCTTACAAATTTTTAAATCTGAACCCGACATTTATGATATTGTTATTACGGATATGACCATGCCTGGGATGGTGGGTACAGAACTTTCAAAAGAATTAAAGAAAATCAGAGCTGAGATTCCAGTCATTATCTGTAGTGGATATAGTGTAGACATGGACACTGATAAAACAAAATCGTATGATATTCAAGGGTTTGTAACTAAACCTGTTTTAGGAAATGATTTATCCAAAAAAATAAGAGAAATTCTTGATCAGCCCCAATAAACTTTATCAGATCTTCCTTTGTAATTTAGAACGCTATCAAATATATCAACCCAATATATTATTCAAGGAAATATCTAAAATAATTTTAGAATCGTAATGTAATAGGAGAATTTGCTTTGAGTCTAAAAAAAGAATTCAATAAAATGATAATTGACTTGTCATCTAAATTTACGATCCCAAGTATCGCAAAAATATTTTTCCCGCCCTTTTATAGTTTTGATAACCTAAAAATGACCCATTAAAGCAAGAAATTATAACCCAAAATTGACCCACCTGTAATAGACTTCTGATAATACAGATTTCAAGAGGGCAAATCTATTATCAGAGGAGAGGAGGATGCTAACAGTGGATCAATATGAGTACATACGAATTGCATACAGGGTTTATGGTAAAACGATTAGAGAAATCACAAGAGAGACCGGTCATTCAAGGAACACAGTGAAAAAAGTATTAAAAAATGAATATATAGGTTACCGCTCCCGGCAAAACCAACCATTCCCATCACTTGGGCCTTACCTGGGAACGATAGACAAGTGGCTTGTAAAGGATAAGGATAATCCCAAAAAACAAAGGCATACCGGAACCAGGATTTATAACCGGCTTAGAAATGAAAAAGGTTATCAAGGGGCAAGCTCAACAGTGCTGCGCTACGTAAGGATTGCCAGACAAAAAATAGGGATCAGCGCCAGACAGGTTTTTATCCCATTAGATCCCCCGGTGGGTCAGGAAGCAGAAGTGGATTGGGGTAAATGCACGGCAATCCTTGGTGGTATAAAAACTGTTCTTAAATTTTTCTGTATGCGTTCAAAATTTTCCGGTAAGCATTTTGTCCGCTGCTATCCCTGTGAAAGACAACAGGCTTTATTTGATGCCCATATTCAGGCTTTTTCATATTTTAGCGGGCTTTTTCCTGTTCTAATTTATGACAATTTGACAACTGCGGTTCAAAAAGTCCTTATAGGTAAAGATCGCATTCTTCAAAAAGAATTTAAAAAATTCAGGGCATATTACAATTTCACAGCCCGATTTTGTACACCAGGAGAAGGCCATGAAAAAGGTGGAGTCGAAGGCCTTGTCGGATATTCACGGCGTAATTACATGGTCCCTGTTCCCAAAGCTGAAAACCTTGAGGATTTAAACAGGATGCTTTTACAAGAATGCCTGGCCTATGGAGACCATCGTATCAGCGGCAAAGAGAGTTCAGTAAATAAATTGTATGAGCAAGAAAAGCATCATCTGCTTGGCCTTCCGGATATTGAATTCAGCAATACCCAAACGGCAAATGGAAAATCAGATAAGTACTCAACTGTAATAATAGACAAAAATCGTTATTCTGTGCCAACAGAATATGCATATCTGAAAATCCGAGCTGTTTTAAAAGTTGACAGGGTTGGCCTATATTATAGCAACAAAAAGATAGCAGATCACACAAGACTGTATAATGTGAACAAATGGGGTCTTGATCCAACCCACTATCTGGAACTTATCGGACAGCGTCCCCGGGCATTTTCAAGTGCCCGTCCGATAAAACAGTGGCGGAAGACCTGGCCTTCCAGCTACGAACAATTGTTTGTCCGTTTTTGTGCAAGTAAAGGCGAGACAAAGGGAACAAAGGATTTTATTCAGGTCCTGTTACTTCATAAAAAATATAATCCCAAGGATATCCAAGCTGCAATTGAAAACGCATTGAAAGCAAATGTGAGTTGCAGTAATGCCGTCTTTCAAATATTAATGAATTCATTAGAACAGCCCACCTCTTTTAGCAGTCTTCCAAACTGGGGGATTCTTCCAACACCGGATGTCTCTGTATACAGCCAGATAGGAGGTGCCATATGAATGCAGCCATGACGGCAATGCTCCAGGAGGACTTTCATTTTTTAAAGCTGTCCACAATGATGAAGAACCTTGAACACATCCATCGTCAGGCTTTGGAAAACAAGTTGGGTTATGATGAATTTTTATTAAATTTAACACAGGCAGAAGTCCAGGTTCGCAAAGAGAACGGCAGGAAAAGAAGAATCCGAGAAGCCTCGTTCCCTCTGCATAAACCGCTTGATACATTTAAATTTGACGCAGCCCCTGATTTGGATGCACGTTTCATAAATGATCTGGCAAACGGAAGTTACATAAAACAGAACAAAAATATAATATTCCTTGGTAAAAGTGGTACCGGCAAAACCCATCTTGCCACAGCTCTGGGTATTGAAGCATGTGACCAGGGCATCCGGACAAAATTTGTTACAGGATGTGGCCTTGTGAATGAGCTGACTGAAGCCCGTGATGAAAAAAGATTAAGGATATTAATAAAACGATATTTTAATTATGGCGTTTTGATCATTGATGAGCTGGGCTACGTACCCTTTTCCAAACAAGGGGCAGAACTGCTTTTCCAGGTTTTAGCCGAACGACATGAACGCAAACCGGTAATTATAACAACCAACAAGGGCTTTGGTGATTGGACCCAAATATTTGGTGACCCATCCCTCACAGCAGCCCTGTTAGACCGGGTGACATACAGAGCCCATGTTATAGATTGTTCCTGGGATAGCTACAGGTTGGCTGAAACATTGAAAAACCGGAGAAATAAATCATGAAAATGACCGTTTGTAATATTGCCAAAAGCAGGCTTGAGATAATTGATATTAATATCACCAAGGATAATACAACCTGGTTTGAAGATATCTCAGAAAACAGGGGAATCCAAATGTTGACAGATTTTGAGGATTGCTTATTGATCAGCGAGTATAATTATAATTATCCTTTTTTAATTTATGACGTTACCAGAAAAAATATTGACTGCAATATCCACAAGGCTTTGGAGCTGAAAGAATTACATATATAAAATCGAACCAGCCCCAAGGGAGGGCAGGATCCTGCCCTCCCTTGGGGCTCTGCCAAATTTTAGGTGGTGAAAAAGTTTATAAAGTTTTTTTTAATCAAGGTGGGTCAAAATTGGGTTATAAAAGGGGGTCATTTTTCGGTTGTAAATTCTACTTTTATAAAGGTGGGCAGCCAAAGGATGCCCAGTTCATGGCCGTCTCTTTGGAAGACCAGGCCACAGGTATCAGCTATGTTCTTTTGCCTGATGAAAAAATGAAAGAATATAATTCCCTGGACCCGGATGATTTTGTAGGAAAAAAACCTGAAGATATCGCGCTAAAATTTGGAAACGAAGATCTTATAGAGGAGATGGTCAGTCTGGCTGCAATTAATGCAATTTGTCAGCACGTCATGAAAACTACCCATCTCAAGGTTGAATCCAGTACGAATTCAATGGATCTGCTATCGATTTCCAAAGGAGACAAGATTGGCATGGTGGGATTGTTTTCAGGGCTGATTAATCCGATTCGGAAAGCGGGTGCAGAACTTATTGTTATTGAAAAAAATGAATTGTTAATTCAAAAAAATCCCCATTTACCCATAACCATGAATACGGCAGAGTTAAGCACATGCAATAAAATTTTATGCACCAGCACCACCATTTTAAATAATTCACTCGATGAAATCCTTTCCCATTGTTCACCTGAGGCACTTGTCGCCATTGTCGGGCCAACTGCAGGCTATTTTCCTGATCCTTTGTTTGCCCGTGGTGTTGATATAGTGGGCGGGAGAATCGTTACAGACGGTAAAAAATTAATGCAGCTTTTAAACCAGAATAAACATTGGGGGGATACCACTCAAAGAACTTGTTTCCAAAAATATTTATATACGGGAATGTTTTAATTGCTCACAAAAATTTAGAAAATTATTGGGCTCTAAAATGGCATGATGATGTATGAATGAAAAGTTTAAAATTTCCATATAAAAACATTGAAAAAAAGCAGTGTTCCGGACTATTATGAAAACGGTTTTTTGATCGGTAAAAGGATAATCACCATGCTGTCCAGACGCAAATTTCTACAATTAGTGACCTCGTTGGGAGTCAGTGCCTTTCTTCCGGCTGTCAATGCAAAAGCTTCGGATAAATTGAATTACGATAAGTGGTTCATGCCTGGCGAAGACGAACCCCATAAGCGTACGTGGATGTCTTTTGTTGCCAGTTATGATATCTGGGAAAAAAGGCAAGTTCCAGAGGTTCAACGTAATCTGGCAAACATTGCCAAAACCATTGCAAAGTATGAACCCGTATCCATGCTTGTGAGAAAACAAGATTATGGTATCGTAGTTAGACTGATTGGCGGGTTAAATAACCATCGTTACCCCATTGAGCTATTTGAGTTTAATATGAATGATTTATGGATGCGGGATACTGGCCCCGCCTTTGTCGTCAATATAAAAGGGCAAAAATCTGCTGTCAATTTCAATTTTAATGGCTGGGGAGAAGATCAGGACTATGATCTTGATGCAAAAGTTGCTGACTTTGTAGCAAAAAAGGCCGGTGTAAAAACGATTCATACAAATTTGGTGTTGGAAGGTGGTTGTTTTGAGATTGATGGTCATGGAACAGCGATTATGACAGAAAGCTGCATACTCAATGACAACCGCAATCCAAATAAAAATCAAAAAGAAGTTGAATATGAATTAAAAAAGCTGCTTGGGTTAGACAAAATCATCTGGTTAAAAGGAATTAAGGGTAAAGACATAACAGACGGACATACGGATTTTTATGCTCGTTTTGTCAAACCGGGTTTAGTGATCGTCAGTCGTGATATCGATAAATCATCATATGATTACAAGATAACACGTAAAAATATCGATATTCTTCAATCATCTACAGATGCCGGGGGCAATCCCTTAAACATTATTATTCTTGATACACCATGGGATATCAATACGATATATGGGTCAGAAGATTTTGCTGCAGGATATGTTGGATACTATGTGTGTAATGGTGCCATTATCATGCAGAAATTTGGTGACAAAAAAGCGGATCATACGGCTAAATTAAAACTATCAAAAGCATTTCCCAATCACCGCATCGAGCAAATCGCTATTGATGGTATCGCAAGTGGTGGTGGAAGTATTCACTGTGCAACACAACAAGAACCCATATAATAGACACGACCGGCTTTATCATCAGGATCAATTCTGCCACCAATAAACACGTTAAAACCTGAATTAGGCCAGGATAGCATATTTTAAAATCAAAACCGCCGGTGAAATCGCCTGTCCTCCAAATAAATCTCTTCTTCAATAATCCCGGATAACCCGTCTTGCTTTTCCCATTTTGGTCCGTTCAATTGAATCGGGTTTTACAAGATCAACAATTCCTTTAAAGTTCAAGGTTTCCTTTATTTTTTGTTCAATTTTTGATTTCAAATCCGTCATCATGTCAGGTGTAATATTTATACCCTGCTCCACTTTTATTTCAAGGTTAGTGTAAGGGGAAGGATGATCCAGAATGATCTGGAATTCGCCAGTGACCTCTGGAACCAAATCTTCTAAGACCATGGAAATACCATTGGGAAATACATTGATGCCTTTTACGTGTAGCATGTCATCCGCTCTTCCCACAATCTTGAACCTAAATCCTGTTCTGCCGCATTCACAGGGTCCAGTCTCAAGGATTTCCATGAGATCGGATGTCCGGTATCTGATCAGGGGCTGTGCTTCTTTTTTCAGATGGGTCAGAACCATTTCTCCTACTGCTCCCTGTGTGATCGGAATGTCTTTCAAAGTCAGCGGATCAATTAGCTGGACAAGCAGTGCTCCCTGTCCCAGAAAATGGAGCTTGTAATTTTCTTGGCACACGGAAGCAAAATTACACAACACATCTGAAACCCCATAATTGGCGTTCTGAGCCTTCATACCCCAGGTGGTTTCTATTCGTTGCCTGTATACGGGATTATCTAATCCTGGCTCTCCGCCAAACAATCCTATCTCCAATCCAAGTTCTCTTGGGTCCATGTTAAAATCTTCTTTAACTATTTTTTCAAGGTATTTGGGGTAAGAGGGTGTGGAGGAAATGACATTAATTCCAGCGTCTTTGATGACCTGGATCAGTTGTTTAGCATTACCGACTCCAAAGGGGATAACAGTGGCTCCCGTTGTCTCCAGATTGGCATGATCCGTATACCCACCCATCCACATGCAGTAATTCAAGCAGTGAACCACACGGTGATGGGGCCTCAGCCCTGCTGCCCAGAATGCCCTTGCCCCGCAATTGTGGGTCAGGTCCAGATCGTTTTTCGTCAATGCCGTATAGATAAATCTGCCCGTGATGCCGGATGTCCTGTGGACCCGGCTGACCTGTTCAGCAGAGGTTGCCAAAAAATCACCAAAAGGTGTCAACCTTTTCTGGGAGCTGCGCAGCTCCTGTTTGGTGGTAAAGGGAAGAAGCTCAAGATCCTGTACATGATTTATTTTATCCTTTGAAATGCCCGCCTTTGCAAATTTATCCTGGTACATTTTGCTGTGTACATATACATATTCAATCTGGTCGAGAAGAAGGCTTTTTTCCATTTTTTCCTGGTCGGTTAAAGATATGGACTCCATATCCGGATTAAACATTGTCTGTTCCATTTTCCTCTCCTGGGATACCTGGTATTTTTCAAAAATGCCTGTTTATTTTTTGCCCATTTCTTTGAGACGTTTTTTCACAAATTCTGTTCCATTTTGGGCGCAGATGAGTAAATGGCTTTTTTCAAGCTCCAGGATTTGGTCAAAACCGGACTCCATGCCCTGGTCAATTGCAGTTCGCGACAGGCTGACGGCAAGGGGAGAGCGGCTGGCAATTTTTTCGGCCATGGCCATTGATTCATCTAAAAGGTTGTCCAATGCCACCACCTTGTTGACAAGACCGATTCTTAAAGCTTCGGAAGCATCAATAAAATCGCCTGTTAATACCAGTTCTTTGGCTTTGCCCAGCCCCACAAGATGGGTTAGGATCTTTGTGCCGGCATTGGTGACAGTCATACCCACCGTGGTCTCAGGAAATCCAAAAATAGCCGTTTGGGCAGCAATCCGAATGTCGCATCCCATTGCAAACTCGCTTCCTCCGCCCAGGGCATATCCTGGCACTGCTGCAATAATGGGTTTTCCAAGTTTCATGATCATTCGCTGAATTTCCTGGAGTCGTTCCGCCTCATCATTCCATTCTGCAAAAGTTTTTCCGGAAGCAGTCTCTTTTAAATCCTCTCCAGCACAAAAGGCGTTTCCCGCTCCGGTCAGGATAATCACACTGGCTTTTGTATCCTGTTTTGCCCGATCAAGCTGTTCCATAAATTTTTTTAGAAGATCTATATTAATGGCATTGAGTCGGTGGGGACGGTTAAGGGTAATAATTCCAACATTTTTTTTACAATGGTATAATACGGTTTCATTTTTCATGTTTAAATCCTAAAAATGGTTAAATCCTAAAGTTGAATATCATTTAAATTCCCGCGGTGGTGATTCTTTTAACAATCTTGTTACTACAAGTTCTTCATATATACTGGAAATCTGGTTTCCGGATAGACGTCCTTTATCTTTGAACCAGTTGGCTACTGAGGTGCACATGGTCAGAATCGCATAGGAGGTCACCTTGGCATCCCCGGGTGCAAAATATCCCTGGTCCATTCCCAGGATAATCAAATCCTGGAATGTTTTTTCATAGGCATTCCGTTGGGCTACAAAGGTTTTATAATTATTTGTAGTAAGCCCTCTGAGCTCGCTGTCGGAGATCAATACTTCTTTTTGGTGATCACAATGGAATTTGACATGTCCTCTTACCACCGCACGCATTTTGTCTTCAATGGTTTCAATTCCTTCAAGGCAGGCTTCTATATAGGCGGTTAATTCTTTCATGGTTGTCATGAGGATATCAAAAAGGATGTCTTCCTTGCTCGGGTAATGATAATAGATACTGGCTTTGCGTATGCCGCTGTCAAGGGCTATATTGCTCATGGCCGTAGCAAAATAACTTTTTTTATAAAATAAATTTATTGCTGCCTTTTTGATGATTTCTTTTGTGGTATTCACAAATGTAAATCCTCTTGATTTGTTTTTTATGATATGGGTTATGGTTCAACCCAAGTTGCATTCAAATCGGTCCTGGCAAAAAGTATTTCGCAAAGCATTAACGCTTGCAAAATCTACCTTCCGTACGGTAGATAGTTTTATATATTAATTTTGATTTGATTGTCAATAGATTTTAATATTTTGATTTGAAAGGACTGTCCTGTGGGCTTATGCTATTAAATACATTTACAAGTTCAACATATTTTCAAGAGCGATAAAGGCATCCTTTTTTATAGTTTCATCAACCCCGACAATATTTGTTTGTCCAATATTTTCCAGACAATTTAATAGATTTTTTAAATTAATTTTATACATATTGGGACACAGTGAATTCTTTAAGGGGATAATCTTTTTGTCAGGATATTCCAAGGCAAGTCTTTTGATCAGGTTGATTTCCGTAGCAATGATAATTGTTGCGCCTTTTGGAGAATCAGCAACATATTTGACGATAAAACTAGTGGAGCCAACTGCATCTGATTCCTTGACAACTTCCTGGGTGCATTCCGGGTGCACAACGATTTTTGCGTTGGGGAAGTCTTTTCGCATGGACTCCATATCATTCGTGGTAAACCGTGTATGAACTAGGCAATATCCTTTCCACAAAATTACTTTTGCCTTTTTAATCTCCTGGTCAGTATTTCCACCCAATGTTTTTTCAGGGTCCCATACAATCATTTCATTTGCCGGGATGCCAAGATTGTTTCCAGTATTTCGGCCAAGATGTTCATCAGGGAAGAAAAAGATTTTTTCTTTTTGTTTAAATGCCCATTCAAACGCTTTGACAGCGTTGGAGGAGGTACACACAGCCCCATTGTTTCTCCCGCAATGGGCTTTGATAAATGCATCAGAGTTCATGTAAACCAATGGGGTTACACTATTTTCCCCAGCAATGGCCGTGACCTCATTCCAGGCCGTTTCAACCAGGTAAGAATCAGCCATATCCGCCATCCAGCAACCTGCATCCATATCAGGGATCTGTACTATCTGGTGATCTTTGGCAAGAATGGCCGCACTTTCCGCCATAAAATGGACCCCGCAAAAAACGATATATTTTGCATTCTCATCCATTGCAGCCCTTTGAGAAAGGCCAAAAGAGTCTCCCTTATGGTCGCCTAAATCAATGATCTCTGTTCTTTGATAATGGTGGGTTAAAATGAGAAGCCGGTTTCCAAGTTCCTGTTTAATTTTAATGATTTTATCAATCATGTCTTTGTTATCCATAATATTTTCCATATTTAGTGTTTGACCGAAAACCCGTGTTTGGACGAAAAGTTGCCTATATGCAAGGCGCAAGAAATTCTGAAACCGGAGTGTACTGTTGTACATGAGGCCCGATTTATAATTTGGCAGAATTTTGTAGCAACGTAGCAGATGGGTGAGTTCTCGTTCAAACACTATTTAGTCCTTACCGATTAAAAAGATACCATAGGTGGCAAACAGGTTGGGTAAAAAAGTTATAATTTTCCCCTGACGCTGTGTATTGTTTGTGTTAATGGCTGCATTTTTAAGGATTTTAAATCCAACCTTCTTAGAAAATTTTTTAAAATCGTTAAGACTTAGAACCCTTATATTGGGGGTATCATGCCATGAATAGGGAAGCTCTTTGGTAACAGGGGCACGACCGGTAAGTGCAAGATGCATGCGAACATTAATATGACCAAAGTTGGGAAAGCTTACCACTCCCATTTTTGCCACCCGCATCATGGAATGGATCAGGTTTGACGGTTCATATACCTGCTGGAGGGTTTGGGAACAAATGGCATAGTCAAAGGCATTGTCCGGGTAATCTTCCATCTCTTCATTAATGTCTCCCTGTAGAACAGAAACCCCTTTTTCAATACATTTTGCAACCTTTGATTCTTGTCTCTCTATGCCTCGTTCCCTGACGTTTTTTTCTCTTTTAAGCCAGTAAAGAAGGTCTCCTTCACCACACCCTAACCCCAGCACCTTTGATTGGGGTTTGATCCATGAAGCAATGATTTTTAAATCATATCTAAGTTTTTCAGGTTTCATTGAATACTGTCCTTAAAAAACCTCTTATGAGCTCATCAAGTCTTTCGCTGGGAAGTAAAAAGGCATCATGTCCCCATTGGGCATCGATTTCACAAAAACTGACATTCAGGTCGTTTTTTTTCATGGCTTTTACCATCTCTTTTGACTGATATGTAGGATAAAGCCAGTCTGAGGTATAGGAGACAACGAGAAATTTTGATTTGCATTTTGAAAAGGCTTTTACAAGAGAGCCTGAGCCATATTGTCCTGCCAGATCAAAATAGTCTGACGCCTTGGTGATATATAAAAAGGAATTGGCATCAAAGCGTTCAATAAACTTGTTGCCCTGGTGTTGAAGATAGCTTTCCACCTGAAATTCGGCACCGAATTCAAAACTTAAGGCCGACCTGTTTTGAAGTTTGCGTCCAAATTTCAGACGCATGGACTCATCGGAAAGATATGTGATATGCCCTATCATCCGGGCAATAGCAAGGCCCATGTCTGGTTTTTTACCTGAATAATAATGCCCCTGATTCCAATTGGGATCAGCCATAATAGCCTGTCTTGCAACTTCATTAAAGGCAATGGCCAAAGCCGAGTGCCGGGTGGTTGTTGCAAGGGGAATGGCGGATTTAACCATGTCCGGATACCGGACACACCATTCAAGCACCTGCATGCCGCCTACTGATCCGCCGATCAGTGATAAAATAGAGTCTATTTTAAGATGATCGATTAA
Source organism: Desulfobacula sp. (assembly GCA_018702715.1). Taxonomy (GTDB): domain Bacteria; phylum Desulfobacterota; class Desulfobacteria; order Desulfobacterales; family Desulfobacteraceae; genus Desulfobacula. The sequence continues at coordinate 13,328 of JABIYQ010000232.1, forward strand.
TGCCTTTTGGGCTTCAACCATATCCCCGATGGTTATGTGCGGAAAAAGGGTCCCATATTCTTTGTTTGTTTCAGGGTTTGTGGATGAAGGGCCTGTAGAACCTGCACAGGAGCCGATAATATTGGAGCAGATCACAAAATAATTGTCCGTATCAATCCCCTTGCCCGGACCCACCATGATGTCCCACCAGCCGGGTTTAGCATCTTTAGGGTCATAATACCCTGCCATGTGGGAATCACCTGAAAGTGCATGGAGCACAAGGATAACATTGCTTTTTTCCGGGTTCAAGGTTCCGCATGTTTCATAGGCAATGGTAACAGGACCAATGCTGGCAAGGCTTTCAAGTTTCAGTTTGTCAGGAGGTTCAGCAAAGGTAAAAAATTGCTTTTCAACAATGCCAATGCTGACTCCGGACAGGTTGGACTCAATATACTCGCTCATCTGTTAAACAATTTCCTAAACAGCTTTAAGGCCTAAGGCCAGATCATTGCAAATATCTTCAACATGCTCGACACCAATGGACAATCTTAGAAGCTGGGGGTCGGCAAGTTGATTTTTAAGATCTTCTGGAAAAGATATGTATTGGGAAGAGTAGGGGTGAATAATCAATGTTTTACAGTCCCCTAAATTGGCCAGGTTCAAAATCATCTCAAGGTGATCAATAAGTCTAAAACAGGAATCCTGATCCTTAAGACCAAAAGTCAACATGGCCCCAAAACCCTTATTATTAAACTGGGTTTTGGCAATCTCATGGCACTTGTGGTCCTCAAAACCTGGGAAATTAACCCATTCAACTTTTGGGTGTTCTTTTAGAAACGTGGCAACCTTTATTGCATTTTCCATATGGCGCTCCATACGCAGCCCCAGAGTGCTCAATCCAATGGAGGTAAGATAGGAATGAAGTGGCGCAGGGGTTGTTCCAAAATTGATGTGGTGCTCTTTAAACAGCCTGTGTATAAACGCAAGATTTCCTTTTTGTTCAACAAAAGGAGCAAAATCAGAAAATTTTTCCCGGGTCCAGTCAAAGTTTCCAGCATCAACGACAACACCTCCCATTGCACCACCATGCCCGGACAGATACTTGGTTGTAGAATGCAATACAATATCGGCCCCAAATTCAATAGGCCTGCAAAGCCATGGAGAAGCAAGCGTATTATCCATAAGAAGTGGGATACCATTTGTGTGGCAAAGCTTTGCAATATTTTTGATATCGGCAATTTCCATGCCCGGGTTGGTGATGGTTTCCACATAAACAAATCGTGTCTTTTCATTGATGGACTGTTCAATGTCATCAAGGTTTAAGGGATCTACAAGCTTTACATTAATTCCATATTTCTTAAAAATAGTTGTAAAAAGGGAATATGAAGACATGAACAAAGATTTGCTGGCAACAAATTCATCACCGCTTCGAAGCAAGGTCATGCAGGCATTGTTAATAGCTGCCATACCAGAGCCGGTTACAACAGCTGCTGCCCCTGATTCCAGGGATGCCAGTTTTTGTTCAAGAAACCTGTTTGTTGGATTGCTAAGCCGCATATAAATATGTTCCTGGGTTTTACCGGCAAATGTTTTGCTTAAGCTGTCCGCACTCCCATGGTGATGGGCTGCCGTTTGAAAAATGGGTGGAAGAGTGGCGCCTTGCCAGGATGTGTCTTTTAACCCTTCGTGGATCGCTCTTGTGTCAAAATGATAATTATCTTTATTGCTCATTATCGTTCCTTTTAATTGGTTTCTTAGTTTTAAGTCATTTTAAATATCACATTGTGGTAGGCCTTTGTCAATATTTACTTTAATCTCGCACAATAAATGATGTGACATTCTATTGGGAAAATAGTATATTAAGTCTATATTCAGATTATAGAATCTCTTAATGATCTTGTCTCTTCTCAGGATCTTGCGAAAATTATGACCTGACTGATATTCTTCTCTTCTCTTTTTTTGTTTAAATAGTGCATGACTGAAAACCCGTATTTGGATGAAAAGTTGCTCATATACAAGGCGCAAGAAATTTTGAAACCGGAGTGTACTACTGTACATGAGGTTTCAAAATTTTGCAGCAACGCAGTAGATGAGTGGGTTTTCGTTCAAATACTAAATATTTAGATTCCTGAGGCTAGCACGATCCTGTTGAACTGGTGATGCAGTCATTAACCCCACAGCATATTGTGGGGAGACATCTATAAATTGCCGGATAAACCCTCGGTCTGACAAACAGGCTGAAAAGGAGGATGTAATGAATATTAAACTAATATTGAACCCCGTTGATGGGTCGCAACATTCAATTCACTCAACCCATTATGCCATTGAACTCACAAAGCTTTTAAATGCCAAAATTATCCTTATGCATTGCCATGAAAGGTTCCCCATTGTATTGTCAGAGCCTTATTTTCAGCAGGCGGTTAATGAAATTGGTAAAGCATCTGAAGAACTTGTTGAGCCATTTATAAAAATTTTTGAAAAGGCTGAAGTCGAGTATGATGTCCGTATTCTTGAAGGAGCTCCAGGAAACAAGATACCGGAAGTGGCAAGAATTGAGAAAATAGACTTGATTGTAATGGGATCAAGAGGGGTAACTAATTTTACAGGATTGCTTCTCGGCAGTGTTGCCCACCAGGTGCTTCATAAATCAGACTGCCCTGTTTTTATCACAAAATAAGCCAAAGGTTTTGCAACATAAGGGTTAGCTATATAAAATGTTTGGATAATGAATGTTTCAATATACAATGGTATTATTTATCATGTTGACATTTGTCTGCATTGTTTTTATTACAGATGTGATTGGTGTTACAACAGGTCTGCAATAGCGGTAAAAAAGAAATATTATCAAATTTTAAGTAGAGGCAAATTCTTATGGTTTTATTGGCGGCCTTTTATGTTTTTTTCCCAGTGATCGTTATCCATCTGTGTCAGCGGTTTGAAAAAGTGAATAAAATCGGTGCAGTATTTGTCTGTTATGTTATTGGTGCGCTTTTAGGTAATTCAATAGGATTGCCTGATGGTTCACTCCAACTTCAGGATACCTTGAACAGTGCATCTGTTGCCATTGCCCTTCCATTACTTTTATTTTCCATGGATGTGAAAGCATGGCTGAAAACAGCAGGCAAGGCCATATTATCCATGACAGGGGCGACTATAATTATCGTTGCCGTTGCAGGACTTGGAAGCGTTATCATTGCAGATCACGTGGAAGAAAGCTGGAAAATGGCCGGACTTGCCATCAGCGTATATACTGGGGGAACCCCTAACATGGCCGCCATAAAAACAGCCCTGGATGTGGACCCGACAACCTATATTATCATGCACACCTATGACACATTGATCAGTCTTGTCTATATTATTTTTTGCATTACCATCGCACAAAAGCTGTTGAATCGATTTTTACCCAGATTTGAAAAAATAAAAGGCATTGTATCAGACAGCCAAGAGGGTGAAACCGAGGATATTCATTCATACAGGGGCATGTTCAAGGCATCTGTTTTAAAACAACTCATTATTGCTCTGGTTTTATCTTTTCTTATCCTTGGCACAGCTCTTGGCGCATCTGGTATTTTCCCCAAAGCATATTCAACGGCCATCACCATTTTAATGATCACATCTTTAGGCATAGGCGCTTCCTTTATTACAAAGGTCCGGAAAATTGAGAAAACCTATCAGTTGGGTATGTACTTCATTCTCATCTTCTGTCTTGTGGTGGGCTCCATGGCCAATATAAAAGATCTTATCCATATCAACTGGATACTGATGTTTTATATATCATTCTGTATCTTTGGAACAGTCATACTACATGCAATTTTCTGCAAAATTTTTAAAATTGATACAGACACTTTTATTATTACATCCATATCTGCCATCTGTTCACCGCCCTTTGTTCCTGTGGTAGCCCAGGCATTGAAGAATAAACAGATTATTTTATCCGGCCTTACCACCGGGATTATCGGCTATGCCATAGGCAATTACCTTGGAATTAGTTTTGCATATATCTTTAAAATTATTAATGGCTGATTTAGTTCCATTTTTATAATGCCGGGAGAGAAAATGAGCAGCATCCCTTTAAAAGGAAGAGCATATGATGAAATTCTGGAAGACATGGAATCTTTTCGTAATAGGGATGTTGATTTTTTAAGCGGTCTTACATGGTCACTGGTATACCATTTAAACCATGAACATGATGCCTTTTTAAAAAAAGCCCATAATCTTTATTTCAGTGAAAATGCACTTAACCCCATGGCCTTTAAAAGTCTTAAGCGTTTTGAACATGAAGTGGTTAAAATGGCGGCAGACCTTTTAAACGGGGATGAGAATGTTGTGGGAACCATGACATCGGGTGGCACGGAATCCTGTTTGCTGCCGGTAATGGCTTATCGGGAATTGGCTCTGTCCAAAAAACGGTGGGGCAAGTTTGCTCCGGAAATGATCGCCCCCCAAAGTATTCATGTGGCCTGGGAAAAGGCAGCCAAATATTTTAATGTTAAAAT
>JABIYQ010000063.1 GCA_018702715.1 Desulfobacula sp.
GTTCCATTTCCCCGGCAATATTAAGAACGCCTTTGAAATTTCCCACTGACCCTGAAACCGATTCCAGTGTTGCTTTTCTATAGACTGTGATATTTTTATTCCGGTTCACTCTGCTGATAAGATCCTCAAGCATAAAACGCACATTTTCTTCCTTGAAACTGGTTTCAAGAGTCAGAGCGTTGCCTCCCAGAATATTGCTTTTTTCAATTAATATGGTTTCAATTCCCAGCTGGGCAAGGGTAAGGGCGGAGTCAATACCCACCAAACCACCCCCCACAACCAGGGCTTTTTGAACAACTTTTATCCTGTCCTGTTTAAGCGGATAATTATAGATAACTTTGGCTATTGCCATCCGAACCTGGTCTTTTGCTTTTCGGGTTGCACTTTTTGAGTCTTGCTGATGCACCCAGGAATTTTGATTCCTGATATTGGCCATCTCCACCATAAATCCGTTCAGGCGTGCACTTTTTAAAGTTTCCTGGAACATGGGTTCATGGGTTCTTGGGGTACATGCGGCAATAACAATCCGGTTCAATCCAAACTCCTGGATTCTTTCGATAATGCTTTCCTGTGCATCGGCGGAACAGGAAAAAAGATTGTTTTCTACATATGTCACATATGGCAGTTTCGCTGTATATGCCACAACCTGATCCACATCAACAATACCGGCAATGTTCACACCGCAGGAACAGACAAACACCCCCACAGAAGGCCTATCCTTAAGGATATCACGCTCATCGGGATAAATTTTTGTTTTTGTAAGAGACCCTCTTTTATCTGCCAGCAACCTTGCAACAGAGGCTGCCGCTGCTGCTGACTGCACAACCGATCTTGAAATTGCTTTAGGGGTTTGAAATGCACCGATTGCATACACCCCTTTGCGACTGCACTCTACTGGTTCAAAACAAGAGGTGCTTGCAAAATTATGATGATCAAGCTCAATATCAAAAAGTTGGGCAAGTGTTAAAATATCTTTTGGCGCTTCAAACCCAATAGAAAGGACAACCATTTCAAAAGACTCAACTACAACCTCTCCTTGTTCAGTCATGTATCTCATCCTGGCTCCGGTACCGTCTTTCCCGGGCTCCATGGTGTGGGGAAGCGCTCTTACAAATCTGACTTTATCTTGTTTTGCCCTTTCAAAAAACTTTTCCGATTCCTTTCCCTGACTTCTTAAATCAGTAAAAAAAATAGTCCTTTCAAGGGTCTGGCTCGTAATATGGTCCAGGGATGCCAGGCTCTGTTTTACTGCAGACATACAGCAAATATTTGAGCAATATGAATTCCCGCAATTATTTTGATTTCGCGAGCCCACACATTGCAACCAGGCTATTTTTTTAGGTTCTGTATTGTCAGAAGGTCTGAGAAGCTTACCTTTGTTTGGCCCGCTGATTGAAAGGAGACGCTCAAATTCAAGACTGGTTACCACATCTTTAATATTATATCCAAAAAAGTCGTGGACGGAAGGATCAAATGGTTTAAATCCCGGGGCAAGAATAACTGCGCCCACTGTAACCGTAATTGTTTCTTCCTTCTGCTTAAAATTGATCGCCCCTGTGGGACAAAACTTTTCGCATGCTCTGCATTTTCCAAAAGTAAAATATATACATGCGGATGGATCGATTGCATACTTAAGGGGTACACACTGATCATATTTTATATAGGCTGCTTTTTTTTTATTAATGCCGAAATTAAACTCGTCTTTAACATTAATCGGACATTTTTGGGCACAGGTCCCACAGGCAATGCACTTATCTATGTCTACATACCTGGGCTTTTTTTTAACTTGGATACTGAAATGACCGACACTGCCCTGAACCTTGACAACCTGTGACAGCGTAAGTAATTCAATATTTAGATGCCGATCGCACTCCACAAGCTTTGGCAAAATGATACATGAGGCACAGTCATTGGTAGGAAATGTTTTATCCAATTGAGACATAACTCCGCCAAGGCCTGCTGTTTTTTCAACAATATATACATAATATCCTGAATCAGCCAGCTCTATTGCAGCCTGGATTCCTGCGATTCCACCACCCACAACCATTACTGAACCGATCAATTTGTCTATTACCGGTATCTGGGACAATTCTTTATTGTTTTGCCTGGTATTGCTTTTTAGATGCTTGTCTTTTGTGATATTCCTTTTTATGCCATTTTGAGTCTGGGTTTCAATTTCTGAAATAACAAGTTCAATGGTTAATTTAGGAATATTTTTTTTTTCACAAAACACAATAAATTGTTCTTTTGAAATCGTATACCGCTTGGCCGCAGATAAGGATGCCTGTAATTTTCCCGTATTAATCCAGTTGGTGACAGTATTCCTGTGAACACCCAAATGTCTTGCAACAGTCCCGACTTTAAATATTAACATTTTGCAGACTCCCTCGCAGACTCCATCAATGATAGCTTGCAGCCTTGAATCTTACACTAAAAAAAGAATTCATGTCAACCAGATACAAGTCTTTGCAATAAGGCTTCTTCTAAAAAATTTGAATTTAACAAATTCTTGGAAGCTGTTCTCCAGTAAGCATATCGATTACTCTCAAACCGCCAATTCTTGTTTTTAAAAAAACCTTGCCTGAATTTTCTTTAGTTACTTCACCAATGATCACTGCATCTTTGCCAAACTCATCCTGATGGATAAGTTCAAGTGCTTTTGTGGCATATTTTTCAGGCACAAAGGCAATTAATTTGCCTTCATTGGCAATATATAGGGGATCAAATCCCAACAGCTCACAGGTTCCCTGAACAGCCCCCCGGATGGGTAGAGACTGTTCTTGTATTTTGATTCCAACACCCGATTGTAATGCGATTTCATTTAAAGTTGTTCCAAGACCTCCCCTTGTGGGATCACGAAGCACATGGATATCACATTCAGATTGAATAATGGACTGCACCATCCCGTTTAATGGGGCTGAATCGGTTTTGATTTCAGAATCAAATTTCAGGCCTTCCCTGGAACTTAAGATCGCAATCCCATGATCTGCAATTGTGCCGCTGATAATGATTTTATCTCCTGGTTTTGCATTGCTTCCCGACACATCAATGTGAGGAGGAATCACACCGATACCGGAAGTATTGATGAAAATTTTGTCTGCTTTTCCCTTTGGAACAACTTTGGTATCCCCGGTTACAATCTTGACACCGGCCTTTTTGGCTGCAATTGCCATGGTTTCCAGAATTTTTTTTAAATCTTTTACAGGCAGCCCTTCTTCTATAATCAGACCCACACTGATAAACTTTGGATTGGCACCGCACATGGAGATATCATTAATCGTTCCGTTCACAGCAAGATCTCCAATATTTCCGCCAGGGAAAAAGATAGGGTCTACCACATAAGAGTCCGTGGAAAAAGCAAGTTTTGTGCCTTTAATATCCAGGGTTGCCCCGTCATCCTGTTTTGATAATTCCGGATTTTCAAATAAAGGCAGGATCAAATCTGAAAACATTGAGTGGGATACTTTTCCCCCTGAACCATGGTCTAATAATACTTTTTCTTCTATCATCTTTTTCCCTCATATCTCACAACTAATATTTCTTAAGCGTATCTGTAAAATGCAGCACAAGAACCTTCACTTGAGACCATACAGGGCCCAACGGGCGTCATTGGGGTGCATTTTTTCTTATACAGGCCGCATTGTTCAGGCGTTTTTAAGCCCATTAGTATTTGTCCGCATGCACACCCTTTGGGTTCAGGCATGTCAGGCATATCCATGCCAAATTTTATGGCGGCATCAAATTTTTCATATTCTTTTTTCGGGCTCATACCACTTAGAGGGATGTCACCGATTCCCCTCCAGGTGGCATTACAAACCTCAAAAACCTGATTCATAATCAATTTTGCCTTTTCATTCCCTTGATCAGATACTGCCCGGGGATATGCATTTTCAAGGGCAGGTTTTCCAACCTCATTTTGTTGAATTAAAAGCAGAATGGCATTTAAAATATCAATGGGTTCAAATCCTGAAATCACGGATGGTATATTATAGTTTTCAAATGTATCCCTGTAGGCGTTGGTTCCTGTAATCACAGAAACATGACCCGGAAGGATAAAGCCGTCTATCTTAACACCATCGGTTTCCATTAAAGCAGCAAGGGCCGGTGGTGTGAGTTTATTGGCAGAATAAATGGAAAAATTATCTAATTTTTCCTGTATTCCCATTAGAATGCCTGCTGCAATGGTGGGAATGGTTGTTTCAAATCCCACACCACAGAACACAACTTCTTTTTCTTTATTTTCCCTGGCAATGTTAACGGCATCAAAGACAGAATAAACAATTCTAACATCAGCACCGCCAGCTTTTTCTTTTCCAAGACTCGAGCTTGATCCAGGAACTTTTATGAGATCCCCAAAAGTCGTCACAATAACATTATCAAGTCTTGAAAACGCCACAAAGGCATCAATATCCTTTTGAGCCGTCACACATACAGGGCACCCGGGACCGGATAAAAGTGATATGCCTTCAGGCAATACACTCCTTATACCATGTCTGAAAATAGACATGGTATGGGTTCCGCAGACCTCCATCAGCCTTAACTTTTTTTTGCTGACAGCTTGAATCTTTTTTATAATTGCCCTTGCAAGAGTACCATCCCTGTATTCTTCAATATATTTCAAAGCCATATTTTAACCTATTTTTTTTTAATTGGCTTCCAAAGCAGCAGCAACCACTGCCTGGCCTAAACAGATTCCACCATCCCCCGTGGGAACCTTTGTGTGTGTATATACCTTAAGATTTTTTTCCTCAAGGATCCTGATCATATGGTTCAGGATAATATTATTGTTAAACACACCACCTGACAGGACGACTTTTTTAATACCTGTTTGCTTTTTTACTCTGAAAGTTGCCTGGGTAAAAGCTGCTGCCAAAGTAAGATGGAATTTTAAACTTATTTGAGCACTTGATTTATTTTTTTTTAAATCCTCTACAATTTGCCGGATACAGATCATCATATCAATTTCAAATAATCCTTCAAATAACCCGCCATTCCCAATGGTTTCATTTTGTACCATATCAAATCCATAACCTCCATCCTTCAATCCTTTTTTTGTCAGAGCATCTTGTATCAAATCTTTATCTGCTATGGATTCAAGTTCCATTGCAGCCTGACTTTCATGGGAAATTTTATGTCTGACACATAAAAGGGATGCCACTGCATCAAACAATCTTCCAGCACTTGATGTCAATGGAGAGTTTAAATTTTTTTCCATCATTTGGCATATAAAAGACAGTTTTTCTTTTTCCATCGCTTTTATATATGGAATATTTAAATCTAAAAAATCATTCCCAAAGGCCTTATAAAGGACTGAGGCTGCCATTCGCCAGGGTTCCAGAACAGCAGCATCACCTCCGGGCATTTTGATATATGCAAGGTGTGCCTTTCTTTTAAAATCCTTTTGAGTACACAAAAGAATTTCTCCGCCCCAGACATTACCATCTGTTCCATATCCAGTACCATCAAGTGTGATGGCAATAACTTCTTCATCAAGATCATTTTCTGCCATACATGCCGCTGCATGGGCATGGTGATGCTGAACAGCTATTTTTTTTACATTGTTTTGAGCTTTTGCATAATCAGTACTATAATATCCCGGGTGCATATCATGGGCAATGATATCAGGCTGAATATCAAAAATTTGTTTTAAATGATCAATAGTGTTTAGGAAATATTCATACACCATTAAATTATCCAAATCCCCGATATGCTGACTTAAAAAGGCATAATTATTCCGGGTCAGGCAGATGGTATTCTTGAGCCCTGCCCCGCACCCCAATATTTTCGGCATATTTTTCTTAAAAAAAACAGGCAGGGGGGCATATCCCCGGGATCTTCTTATAAATCTTGGTTTTTCAGCCTGAACCCGGGTAATGGAATCATCCGCCCCAAAATAAATATCCCTGTTGTGCATTAAAAAATAATCGGCAATATGTGAAAATGAATCAAGTGCTTCCTCATTTTCAATACAAAGAGGCTCTCCTGACCTATTCCCACTGGTCATCACAAGAATGCCGGGTCCCTTTTCCAAAAGCAGAAAATGAAGCGGAGTATAAGGCAGCATGATCCCGAGGCTATTGTTAAATGGTGCCACATCCTTTGCCAGTCCAGCTATTTTGTCCTTGTTAGCACTATTTTTTTTCAGCAGTACAATAGGTCTGTGATAAGATTCCAAAATTTGTTTTTCCCTTAAACTGACATGAACATGGCCATACAACCGGGATGCTGATCCTGCCATAAGGGCAAAGGGTTTATGGGGGCGAATTTTTCTTAGCCTTAATTTTTTAACAGCATCATTATTGGATGCATCACAAGCCAGATGGAAACCGCCAAGTCCTTTTACCCCGACGATCTTGCCCTTGCTTAAAAACTCTGCTGCAAGAACGACTGCTCCTTTAGAAGTTGAATAAACCCTTTTACCTTTATTATCTGTTAAAAAAACTTGGGGTCCACATTCAGGACATGCATTGGGTTGAGCATGAAACCTTCTGTTCAAAGGATCATCATACTCATGCTGACATTGAGCACACATCTTAAAATGCTTCATTGAGGTTTTGGGTCTGTCATAGGGGATATCTTCAATAATGGTATATCTTGGACCGCAATTGGTACAATTTATAAACGGGTATTCATAACGCCTGTCGTTCAAATCTTTCATTTCAGCCAGGCAATCGGGGCAAATGCTTACATCAGGAGAAATTAAAGTGGCCCGGCTATTGGAGACTTTACTTTTTACAATTTGAAACAAAGAAAAATGACTCAATTTCATATCAAAGGTTTTAATATTTGTCACAGAAGCAAGCAAAGGATTTTTTGTATAGATATCATTGGTAAAATTCTTAATATTTTCAAGAAGCCCCTCCACAATCACAAGAACGCCGCCGACCGTATTGGACACCTCTCCCTTGAGATGATATTTTTTAGCCAGGACAAATAAAAAAGGCCGAAAACCAACGCCTTGAACCACTCCGCTGATTTCCAGCCTTTTTGCTGTTATCGAAACTTTCATAAACGTTTATTAATGATCTTTAAAACCATTGTCCTGGCCAGCTTCTTCAGCAAGGATACTGCGCATATCCTCCAGGGTTTGAAGCGCTGCTTCTTCATCAATCCTGTTAATTGCAAATCCTGCATGGACAATGACATAATCCCCTATTTTTACATCATCCATGAGCATGATGCTGGTTTCCCGAATCACACCATCTACATCCACTTTTGCAACCTGGTCATTGATTTCAATAATCTTGGATGGAACTGCTAAGCACATAGATTTATCCCTGTTTCTTTTTAAATAATAAAAATTTACTATAGCATAAGATTCCATCTGAACAAGACTTATTTTCTCTCCTTTCAGGGCCAATAATACGTTTATGCAATTTGTGGAACCAGCTATACCTTTTGATTAATTGCTATTTAGCCAAAATGCCAATATTGGCATTTTGGCTAAATAGCATTATGATATCACGAAAACCCAATATCAGCCCTTAATCCTTAGGGGCCACTCAAAAACAACTTACCAATTATGTAGCGAGTTTTTTTGTTGCGAGTTTACCCCGCTTGATCCAGCAGATCCCACCCAATTTTTAAAGAATATAGGTACTTATACCTATTGACGCTATTTTAAATATATGATTTTATCACCAAATATAGTCTCAGATATCTCCTAACTCGTTTTCTATCAACTTAGGAGATCATGAATCTCACTGAATTGATCTGATTCAAATAGAATTATGTCTTTTCAGTATAAAGGATTGGAGATCTAACATATGGCTGAAAAACCGACTGTTAATGAACTTAAACAGAGAATTGCAGATTTAGAAAAGGAACTTTTTGAACGCCAAATACATGATAATTCAATAATAGACGAGTTAGATACAAGATACTCTATTATCTTTGAATCAGTTCCGACATCAATTGTAATTCTTGATAAAAATGGTGAAATAATAGACATCAATCCTTATCATATCACTCATATCGGTAAAGGAAAAACGGTTAAAAAAGACTATCTGAACCACAACATTTTAAACTTTCCTAGTGTTGTTTCAGCTGGGCTTCAAGATGAACATAAAGACGTGCTTAATGGGAAATCAATGAATTTAAAATGCATCCATTACCCTATGACTACTGGAGGGAGAGATCGTTTTTTTAATATTAGAGGTGTACCTTTATTTAAAAATAATGAAGTGACAGGAGCTGTGATGATTCATGAAGATATCAGTGAAGTTGTAAGTTCAGAAAAAAATCTAAAAAAACTTCATGATGAATTAGAATTAAGAATTGAGGAAAGCACAGCTGAGCTCAAACAAGAGATTATCGAGCACAATCAAACGGAGGGAAAGCTGAGGGAAAGTGAAAGCAAATATCGGTCAATGATGGAGTCCATGGATGATGCAGTATACATTTGTTCATCAGAATATCATATTGAGTACATGAATCCTGCCATGGTCAAAAGAACAGGCAGTGATGCCACTGGCGAACTTTGTTACAATGTGGTGCATATGCTTGATAAAAAATGCCCATGGTGTGTTCATGAAAAAGTTATGATGGGAGAATCCATAAATTATGAGGTTATCAGCCCTAAAGACGATAGAACTTATTATATCTCAAACTCCCCCATAGTGCACACAGACGGATCAATTTCAAAGTTAACAATTTTTCGTGATATTACCGAATTCAAAAAAATGGAAAACAATCTTTGCCAAATCCAGAAAATAGAATCCATCGGCACCCTTGCGGGTGGCATAGCCCATGATTTTAATAATATCCTTGCCCCTGTCATAGGTCATACTGAGATGATTTTAATGGATACCCCTGAAGACAGTCCATTAAAAGAACACCTGAATCAAATTCATACCAGCGCCTTGAGAGCCAGGGACCTGGTAAAACAGATCCTTACATTTTCCCGTCAAGGGAGCAGTGACCTAACGCTGATCAAGATACAGCCTGTTGTCAAGGAAGTATTAAAACTTATCAGATCCACAATCCCCACAACAATTGAAATCAAGCAGGATATCAATTCTGACTGTGGTGTGATCAAAGCTGATCCTACGCAAATTCATCAAATTGTAATGAATCTTGCAACCAATGCGTATCATGCCATGGAAGAGACGGGCGGGGAACTTAAAGTGAGTCTGAAAGAAATGGAATTCGGAACACTTGATCTAATTAGTCCGATTATGGCACCTGGAGAATATGTCTGTCTTACAGTATCTGATACAGGCACAGGCATGGATAAAGTTATTACTGAAAAAATATTTGATCCATTTTTCACCACTAAAGCAATAGGCAAGGGTAGTGGAATGGGATTATCAGTGGTTCATGGTATTGTTACTGCCATGGGGGGCGCAATCCAGGTCTATAGTGAGTCTGGAAAAGGAACGCAATTTTATGTTTATTTTCCAATAGAAAAGAATTCTTTTTAAGAGCGGAATAACCAAGCTAAAGAACCAATCCAAGGCGGAACTGAACAGATCCTTCAATATGTATGACCCTGCATTTTTTCGGTTGCTTTTTTTCCAGACTATAGCCCTGTCCTTACTTGACTCTTACATGACTAGATGTGTACAATAAGCTATACAAAAGGTAGCGGGTACTTGGGGAAACTCAATTAAATAAAAATATTAAGATAGAGCAGGCAGTTATTAATCACCCTGCTTTATGGGACGAAAAAATGTATATGGCCGGAGCAAACCATCGGATACATCAATAAAAATATTCTAACGGCAGTGGTTGCTGAAGAAAACGGCAATATTTTTGATTTGGAAGGTTATGGTGCAGTTGGCATGTCTGGTAATTCACCTTTTGTGCTGAAAAAAAAAGAAACCATACCCATGCCCCATGGCAGTGAATTGATGCTGCTGCCCAAAAGAAAACCCATTGTCTATAATATTGCTAAAGACGCCTTTGAAATCCTTGAACAAAATCCATTTAATCCGGGAAAAAAAATATTCCCCGTTGCAGTATTTAATTCACCAGGACATGTAAACCGCCATTTTTGTGCCTATGATGATGAGGGAATTAAAGATCTTCTTCCATTGTTTTCCTATGGGGCCGTTGGATTTGGAAAAAATAATTTCAGGTCGGCAACCCTTCATGTGGATAAGGAACCCAGACAGGACTTGAGGCAAATGCCCCAAAAAAAGATTGTCAAGGGTGTCAAACAGATGCAAAAAAAATATCCTGACAACCATTTGATCCGGCATCTTGAAACCTGTGCGCTACAATATGGCTGTCCTGCCGGAAAAAACTTTTTCCTTAAACGGTATGAAGCTCCTCTTCCCACTTCAATTGTCTGCAATGCAAATTGTATGGGTTGTATCTCTCTTCAAACTCAAAATAATTTGTGTGCCTGCCAGGAGAGAATCGGTTTTACGCCAACCCCTGAGGAGATTGCCCAGGTATCCCTTGAGCATATTTCCCACGTTAAAAAGGCGGTTGTCAGTTTTGGCCAGGGGTGCGAGGGAGAACCCTTAACTGCTTTTAAGTCACTTAAGCCTGCCATAAGGCTCATACGTGAGAAGACAGACAAGGGCACCATCAACCTGAACACAAATGCAAGCCTGCCTGAGTACGTTGACCAACTTTGCGGTGCAGGTCTTGATTCCATGCGCGTCAGTTTAAATTCCGTCAGAGAAAATTGTTATACTGCCTATTTTAGACCCAGATCCTATCAATTTTCCGATGTTCTTAAAAGTATTGAAGCAGCAAAACAACAGGACAAATTTGTCTCCATAAATTATCTTAACTGCCCTGGATTTACAGATTCCCAAAAAGAATTTGACGCACTCATAAAATTTATCGATACATACCAGGTTAATATGATCCAGTGGCGCAACTTAAACTTTGATCTTAAAAAATATTGTGATCTGATGTCAAAATTAGAAGATAGTGGCAGACCTTTAGGCATGGAAGTCATCATTGAGAAACTGTCGACCCGTTTTCCCAGCTTGATTCATGGATATTTTAACCCACCCCTATTTTAATGCAGGCTATTTATCCCAACAAGGTAAAACCATGAAAAATAAAAAACTCCTGATAATTGATGACACCTTAAGGGAAGGAATGCAGTACAGAGGACTTGTTTTTTCTTTGGAACAGCGGTTAAGGATTCTTGACTTCCAGGAAAAACTTTGCGTGGACATCTGCAAGGCAGGTTACCCTTCCGCCCATAAAAGCGAGGCCGATATTGTCAAGGCCCTTGCCCTTCATGCCCAAAAAAATAAATTCAAAATAAAAGTCGCCGCAATGGGAAGGGCCAGCCTTCAGGATGCCGACCTTCTGCTTAACACCCATGTGAGTGAACTGCATTTTCATCTGCATATAAAAAATGATGTGGAACAAAAAAAAATAGATCAAATATTAACTGATCTTTTAAAAACAATTGATTTTGTGAGGAAACAACGCACCAAAGCCTGCATATCCATTGCCATGCTGGATATTGGCAGATCTGAGAGCCGCATTTTAGATCAATGTGTTTCCTTTTTAAATGATCAGAAAATTGATATGATTTCATTACCAGACACTTCAGGGTTGATGGCCCCCAATCAGGTCTTTGAAAA
The DNA here is from genome assembly GCA_018702715.1 of Desulfobacula sp. Classification (GTDB taxonomy): domain Bacteria; phylum Desulfobacterota; class Desulfobacteria; order Desulfobacterales; family Desulfobacteraceae; genus Desulfobacula. Next base: position 11,559 of record JABIYQ010000063.1, read on the forward strand.
AATACAACACCTTTTTTCTAAAACCGCTGATACAAAAATATCAATTCACTGCCACAATGATATGGGAATGGCCTCTGCCAATAGTGTGATGGGAATTTTAGCAGGGGGGAGAGTTCTTGAACTTTCTGCTTTGGGCATTGGTGAAAGAAACGGGATCGCAGACCTTTATACCACGGCAAAAACGCTTCAGGACCAGGGTTTTGATATCCGTCTCAACACAGATGACATCAAAACATTTTACGACTATTATAAATATGTTGATGCCATTGTATATGAGCAAACCCATGAACACATGCTAACCGTTAATACCCCTGTATTTGGTGATGCTGTTAAAACCCACGTGGCAGGAACCCATGCCGGGGGAGAATATGGAATAGCGTCCGAAGAACAATTTTTTTTAAGTATTTTATGCGGAAAAGGACTGGTTAAAAAATATCTGGACCGGGAAAATATTTCTTATGATAAAAAAAGACTGGAAGAAATAACATCAACCATAAAACAACAAAGTATTACCCTGGGCAGGCGGCTGGAAAAAAATGAAATCAGCGCCATTGCCAGTATGGGGTCAATAGTTAGAGCCTGACCGGAAACCCGTGTTTGGGTGGCTCGTAGAGGAGCAAAGCTCACAAAATTGCCCATATACAAGGCGCAAGAAAGTTTGAAACCGGAGTGTACTCCTGTACATGAGGCCCGATTTATAATTTGGCAAACTTTTGCAGCAACGCAGTAGATGGGTGAGTTTTCGTTCAAACACTAGTTATCAAAAGGAAACTTGCTTTCATGGATAAAAACAAACCCGTCACCCTGTTCATCCAATGCCTGGTGGACAGCCTGTACCCACAAGTGGGAGAGAATATGGTCCAGGTGTTTGAAAAATTGGACATATCAGTGGATATTCCCCTGGATCAGACCTGCTGCGGGCAACCCGCTTTTAACTCAGGGTATCGCAGGGAAGCCACAACAGCCGCCAAACGATTTATAGAAATATTTGAAAATTCCGACATCATTGTCTGCCCCTCCGGGTCATGCGTGGACATGGTTAAGCATCAATATCCCGGTCTTTTTAAGGATGGCTCTTTATGGCAGAACAGGGCAAAAGCAGTCAGTGCAAAAATTTTTGAACTGACCCAATATATAGTGGATGTCCTGGGGGTTGAGGATGTGGGGGCCTGCTTTAATGGGAAAGTGACCTATCACGATTCCTGTCACCTCTTGAGAAATCTGGGTGTGGCTGACCAGCCAAGAAAACTCATTGCCAATGTAAGAGATATTCATTTGGTTGAAATGAAAGATGCTGAAAAGTGCTGCGGTTTTGGCGGTACATTTTCTGTAAAATATCCGGATATCTCAACGGCTATATTGGAAGAAAAAGTTAATAACATCATCGCCACCGGGGCAGATGCCGTGATTGGGTGTGATATCAGCTGTCTTATGAACATCCAGGGAATGCTCAGCAGGCGAAATTCTTCCATCAAGGCCCTTCATATTGCCCAGATTCTGGCTGAATTCCGACCGGATAAATAAGGAAACCATGTCTGAGATAAAAACAGAATTTTATAAAAAAAATGCTGCAAAAGCCATTAAAGACCCTGTTTTGCAGAATGCCCTTTTTGATGTTCAAAACCGTCTGGGACCGGCAACGGCACTGGCCTATAAAAATCTCCCCGAAGGAATAGCTCTTCGGCAAAAAGCCCACGAGATAAGACAATTTGCCATCAACCATCTGGATATCCTGCTTGAAACCCTTGTTAAGAAGATCCAGGACAGGGGCGGCAAGGTATATTTTGCCAAAGATGCTGACGATGCTACGGCTTACTGCCTGAAAATTGCCGGAGAAAACCAGATCAAAATGGTGGTCAAGGGCAAGTCCATGGTCACAGAAGAGATCGGTTTAAACCAAGTCCTTGAGGCAAACCAGATTGAGGTCAATGAAACAGACCTGGGCGAATATATCATCCAGCTGGCAGGAGAAACCCCTTCCCATATTATTGCGCCTGCCATCCATAAAACCCGGAAAGAGGTGGCACAGCTGTTTACCCAAAAACTTGGCATCCCCTATTGCGAAGATCCTCCTGTCCTTACCCAGGCAGCCAGAAAAGCTTTGCGCAAAAAATTTCTGGCAGCTGACATGGGTCTTTCCGGGTGCAATCTGGCATGTGCTGAAACCGGCCATATCACCACAGTTTCCAATGAAGGAAATATCCGCATGTCCACCACCATGCCAAAGGTTCACATGGCCTTTATGGGCATGGAACGGGTGGTGGCAAAACTGGAAGACCATGATGCGCTGTTCAGACTTCTTTCAAGGGGCGCGGCTGCCCAGAACATGGCAGGCTATGTCTCTTATATCGGCGGCCCCCGCACAGATGACCAGCTGGATGGGCCGGACCAATTTCATCTGGTCATCCTGGACAATGGCCGTTCCCGGATCCTGGCTGACCCGGAATTCAGGGAAATTCTATTGTGCATCCGGTGTGCCGCCTGTCTCAATGTCTGCCCTGCCTATGGCAAAATTGGGGGTCACACCTATGGCTACCCCTATTCCGGACCCATTGGCGCGGTTATCACCCCACTTTTTGTGGGGATCAACCGGGCAAAGGACCTGTGCTGCGGAGAACCCTTGTGCGGTGCCTGTAAAGATGCCTGCCCCGTGGATATTGACCTTCCCAGGATGCTTTTGGCACTCAGGGCAAAATTGGCAGACGGAGATCCCAAATGGGGAGTGACCCGGACCAATTCAATGGAAAAAATAGCCTTCCAAATCTGGTCTCTTGTCATCCGAAACAGAAGGGTTTACGACCTGGCCTTAAAAACAGTGTCCTTGATTCAAAAACTATTACCCAAAAAGAACGGCATGATCACCACCATGCCATTTATTTTCAAGGGATGGACCCAAAGTCGTGATATAAAGCCCCTTGCCAGGGTAAGTTTTTTAACCCAATGGAAAAACAGGAAGAATAAACCATGACAGGACCCATAAATCAAGAAATCAATGACACCCAACAGCATGAATTTATCATGACCATTCAAAAAGCGCTTGGAAAATCATCCGGGCCTGCTTTGCCCGTACTGTTCGGCACGGCACCAGATGATCTTGACACCCGGCTAAACGCTTATATCAATAGACCTGTACCAGACCGGATGAACCTGCTTGACCTCTTTATTGAGCAGGCTGAACTTTTAAATCTCACGGTCAAGCCCGTGGAAAACGTATCCCAGGCAGGCTATGCCATCCAGGAATTTATTCAACAAACCCAACCGGAATGGGGAACCCAAAAATCGGTCATTGCATGGCACCACCCCTTGATTGAGCAATTGAACCTTGAAAAAAACCTGGACAATGATGTCACGCTTTTTACCACACACTCCTCCCCCACACCAGATGCAAAAGAAAGACAAGAAATCCGCAATCACCTGCTCAAGTCTTATATCGGTATTACGGCAGCGGATTTCTGTGTGGCCCAGTCAGCTACTCTGGTATTGAGAACACGGCCCCACCAGCCCCGTGCAGTTTCCCTTGTCCCTTCCATCCATGTGGCAGTTATAACACTTGACCAGATCATTGAAAATCTTACAGAGCTCTATTTTCGGCTCAAATGGGATACTGAAGAACAAAAACTAGGGCTGACCAATTGCATGACTTTTATCTCCGGCCCCAGCAAAACAGGTGATATAGAACTTGTCATGGTCCATGGTGCCCATGGCCCCAGACAGATGATCGTATATGTGATAACCGGATGATGGTTTAACCCTTTTCCATAAGAGGAAATAATGGACTTCCCCAGAATGCACCGAATCCGCCAGACAATTGACACGCCTAAAATTAATTCTATTAAGGACACCATCTCTAAGGAATTATCCACACTTGATCTGGCTTCCCTGATATGCCCTGGTGCCCGCATTGCCATTACAGCCGGCAGCAGGGGAATCAACCATATTGATCTGATCCTGAAAACCCTGATTGATATCCTGAAAAAAAACAAGGCTGACCCCTTTATCGTACCGGCCATGGGAAGCCATGGCAATGGTACAGCCCAGGGACAGATTGACATCTTAAAAAGTCTGAATATTACCCAGGACACAATGGGAGTACCAATCCTCTCTTCAATGGAGGTCGTACAAATCGGAATCTCTTCCCATGGATTCCCCATACTGGTAGACAAACATGCCGCAACAGCAGATGGTGTGGTGGTGATGAACCGGATCAAGCTCCATACCGAGTTTGAAGGCCCCATTGAAAGTGGGTTAATGAAAATGATGGCCATTGGACTGGGGAACCATAAAGGATGTTTCCAGGTTCACAAACAAACGGTTAATTTTGGATACAGTAATGTCATTCCGGAAATCGGCGCCACTATTTTAGATTCGATTCCCGTACTTTTTGGTGTGGGGATTGTGGAAAACATTTATGATGAAACCGCCTGTATCAAGACCTGTCTGCCGGATCAGTTTTATGAGACAGAAGCCTTACTGCTAAAAAAAGCAAAAAACTATATGGCACGGCTGCCCTTTGACAAAATTGATATCCTGATCCTGGATGAAATGGGCAAGAATATCAGCGGTACGGGCATGGATACAAATGTCATCGGCAGAATCATGTTTATCGGTGAAAAAGAACCGGATACGCCAAAAATCACCCGCATTGTGGTTTTGGATCTGACCGAGGCTTCCCATGGCAATGCTATTGGAATCGGTCTTGCAGATTTTACCACCCAAAAGGTCATCAGCAAACTTTCTATCCAGGCCATGGCAACCAATGCCATCACAGCCATGACACCTGAAAAGGCAAGACTCCCTGTAAGCCTTGACACAGACAAAAAAGCCATTGAAGCTGCATTTCAAACCATCGGGGCTGTGGCACCTGCTGATGCCAGGATCGTACATATTAAAAACACCCTTGAAATGGGGACCCTCAATATTTCCCATGCCCTGATGGATGAGGCTAAAAAAAGAGATGGCCTGATGCTGCTGGAAGACATCGGCCCGATGTCATTTGACAACGACAACAGACTCATGCCGGTCAGATTGTAACCCTCAAAAAAAGCCGTATAATTGGTATTTTTTATTAAGCTCAACATGTATTATTTGACCATACAAAAAAATCATTTGCAAAACCATTCCTAATTTGATTTAATTCGGGGTTTAGGTTGTTTACTCAAGACATTATGATTAAAGGAAAAATGTTTGGACATTGATATTAAAGGTATTGTCATCATTTGCGGCAACTATGGCAGTGGAAAATCTGAAATCGCTGTGAACCTTGCGGCAAAATCAAAGCTTAAAGGAATGGATGTCAAAATCGCCGACCTTGATCTTGTCAATCCCTATTTCAGATCTAGGGAAGCCATTATTCCCCTGGAAAAACTGGGGGTAAAGGTGGTGTTACCGGAAAGAAAATACATGCATGCAGACCTGCCAATTCTAGCACCGGCCGTGGCAGGCTTGATCCAGCAGCCTTCAGAACTGACCATCCTGGATGCCGGCGGAGACGATGTTGGTGTGACAGTTCTTGCAGCCCTTGAAGATTATTTGAAACAAAAAACGGTTCATATGCTCCAGGTGATAAACCTGTTCAGGCCATATACGGAAACCGTTGAAGGCTGTCTTAAAATCAAAGCAGAGATTGAGGCATCTTCAAAAATAAAAATTACAGGACTTGTTTCCAATGCCAACCTCATTGACGAAACCATACCCGAACACATTTACAAGGGATATGATCTTGTCCTGGATGTGGCAAAGGCCACTGGTCTGAAAATTGAATTTATAACCGCTTCATCCCAGATGATACCACAACTTGACATGGACCGGTTCCATTGCCCGGTATTAACCATTGACAGGCTATTGGTACCACCCTGGAAAAACATTTGATAATATAAGGAGTATTTTAAATGGCGTACGAACATATTGTTGATTCTGAAAGGTGCAAGGGGTGCGGGCTCTGTGTAAACATATGCCCCAAAAATGTCCTTGAAATCACGGACAAAGTAAATGCAAAAGGACATTTCCCAGTCATACAGGCAAGACCTGAAGATTGTATCCACTGCACAATGTGCTGTATCATGTGCCCGGATGTAGCCATCACTATTGTTGAAACCAAGACAGCAGACATAAAATAAAGGATAAAAATAATGGCAAAAGTATTAATGAAAGGAAA
>JABIYQ010000624.1 GCA_018702715.1 Desulfobacula sp.
AAAGTGGACAGACAATCTCTTGCACAAAGCCTTTCATCTATCACACAAAACATTAAGCTGACTGATTATGCTTCACAAGGGATCAGTTTTACAAACCCCAGTATACCCATCCAGGAATTTGAATCCTTTAAATCAGGCTTGTTTCAAGTACAGGACGAAGCCGCACAGATTGTTTCTCAGTTTCTGGCACCCAAACCCTTTGAAAAAATTCTGGATGCCTGTGCAGGCCTTGGAGGAAAAACCGGACATATTGCCCAGCTCATGGAAAATAAAGGATCCATTATCGCAGCTGATATTGACCCTAAGAAACTTGAATCCCTAGAATTAGAATCAAGAAGACTAGGTATTGATATTATCCAGACAAAACCATTGAATCTGAAAGAAACCTCTATTAAGGATTTTGATTTTTACTTTGATCGTGTCCTGCTTGATGCACCCTGTACAGGACTTGGTGTACTCCGCCGAAACCCTGATACAAAATGGGACCGCTCAAAAAAAGATATTACACGACTTTCTGCCCAACAAAAAAAATTGCTTAATGCAGCTGCCAATCTTGTCAAACCGGGTGGACTTCTTGTCTATGCTGTTTGTTCCTGTGAAAAAGAAGAAAATGAAGAAGTTATCCATAAATTTTTAAAAAAAAGAAAAGATTTTTCAATTGATAAAGGGTTTAAATCGCAACCTTATGATAAAAAAATGTCAAACTTAATATCCAGCTTAATACCCAACTTAATATCGGGGGAAGGCTTTTTAAAAACATATCCTGATGCAAATAATATGGATGGTTTTTTTGCTGCCCGATTAAGAAGGAACTATAAATCATAAATGAAATCGATTTTAAAATATGCTTTTATTTTTTCTACACTATTTCTCATCGCTGGTGCCACAGCTTACTATTCTGTCCGTCTTTTTACGCAAAGTGCAGATGAAATCATATTGCCTGAATTAACGGGTAAGAATATTATTTATGTTTTGGAAATCCTGACCAGCATGGGATTAAATGCAAAACTCCATGGGACCCAGTATGATGATTATATTCCAAGGCATAGTGTTATTTCCCAGGATCCAAAGCCAGGGACAACTATAAAAAAGGGCAGAGATGTTATAATTTATATTTCAAAAGGTTCAAAAGAAATCAACCTTCCGGATTTAAGACAAATTCCGCTTGAGAAGGCCTTGATTCTTCTTGAAAAAAATGAATTAAATAAAGGACATATCTCGTTTACCCATTCTTCAAAAACCCCAAAAGATCATATTATTGAACAATACCCAAACCCTTTTTCAACTGTCTTTAAAGGATCTTTATGCAATCTGCTTGTTAGCAGTGGAACCAATCCCATAGGTAGGGTTATGCCAATATTAAACGGCTTGCGGCTGGAGAAAGCTGCTGCGATTATAAAGGATCATAATCTTCATATTTCAAAAATCATTTCAAAAAAAGATTTGAATCAGGAGTATGGGATCATTTTATCTTATATGCCTCAATCCGGTAGCCATGTGACCGAAAACACACCCATAACACTTGTTGTCAACTACTCTGAAAACAATAAAATAATGGCTCCGGAGAAATTAAAAAGGACGATCCTTTTAACCCATTCTTTAGGCCCCGGGTTTTTAAAGCGTCACATCAGGGTTGAAACTGATATGTTCGGACCTATTATTGATCTTTACAATGAATATATGAAACCCGGTGAAGATATTAATATTTTAGTCCCTTCTGGAATTAAAGCTAAATTTAATATATTTATTGATCACAGGTTTGAAAAAACAATAATAGTTGATCCTTGGAAAGAGGATAACGATACAGGAGATATGACACTATGGGAATCATCGCCCCTTCAATTTTATCAGCCGATTTTACCCGGCTCAGTGACGAATTAACACTTGTCGAAAAAGCAGGCGCAGACTGGATACATATTGATGTTATGGACGGACAATTTGTTCCCAACATCACATATGGTCCTATTATTGTAGAAGCATGTAAAAGGGCCTGCAACCTGGTGATGGATGTTCATTTAATGATTGAAACACCAGACCTTATCATTCCAGAGTTTGCCCGGGCAGGGGCTGATTACATTTCAGTTCACCAGGAAGCCTGCTCCCATCTTCACAGAAGCCTGCAACTCATTAAAAGCTTTGGTGTAAAGGCCGGCGTGGCATTAAATCCGGCAACACCACTATCTTCAATTGAGTGGGTCATAGATCAACTAGATTTTGTTTTGATAATGAGTGTGAATCCCGGATTTGGCGGCCAGAAATTCATTGAATCAAGTGTCCATAAAATAAAAGCCTTATCAAAACTGCTTAAAGAAAAAAATTCCAATGCTATTATCCAGGTGGATGGCGGCATCAATAACACGACCATAAAACAAGTTTCCAATGCGGGGGCCACATCTTTTGTTGCAGGGTCTGCCATCTTTAACACGGCAAATTATAAAGAAACCATTTTAGATTTACGGCAAAATATATAAAGATCACAATCTCAAAGAATAATCCATAATGACACAATCAGACCCTAACGAAAACACGGTTAATTATAGAATAATTTTTGTTCTAACCTTGATTCATTTTACCGGTGATTTTTACTCGTCCTTTTTTACTCCCTTGTTACCCGCTTTTGTTGACAAACTTGGACTGACCCTTGCACAGGTCGGTCTAATTACCGGAATGGTCAGGTTTCTTTCCTTTATTATACAACCTGTTACAGGCTATCTTGCAGATCGGCATGAGACAAGAAGTTTTGTTTTTGCAGGACTCTTTTTCGCTTTTTTCTTTATTCCCTTTTCAGGAATCGCACCAAATTTCTGGGTTTTACTTATCGTTCTTTGTCTGGGTTCCATTGGATCATCCATGTTTCACCCGTCCACAACCGGAATGATCCCATTATATTCCGGCCACCGCACTGGGTTTTCCCTCTCGATTTTTAATACCGGAGGAACGCTTGCCTTTGCCGCAGGACCTGTATTTATCACATGGTATGTGACCCGGTTCGGCCTTGAGAAAATGCCGTATACCATTATATTAGGAGCGATTGCCTTTTTTTTCTGTATAAAATATCTACCGCTTCCTGTAAGCGAAAACCTTTCTCACTTAGGGTTTATTGGTTCAATTAAAGAGACCCTTGGCAAGGTATATAAATCCATACTTCTGATATGGTTTGTAATGGTACTTCGAGCGGTAGCAGGGCAAACTTTTATGACTTTTATGCCTATTTATCTCACTGACAAGGGTTATGATCTTGTATCTGTTGGATTTATTTTTTCCATCTTTATTTTAGCAGGCACTTTCAGCGGCCTTTTAGCAGGCTATCTTGCGGACAAGATAGAGGTAAAAAAAATCTTTTTTGTTTCCCATGCCCTTATGGCCCCTGCCCTTTTGTTATATCTCTATCTTCCAGGGCGCTTTGTTTATATTGGGTCTTTTTTAGCTGGATTTGCAGTTCTGGCATCCCTTCCCTTAGGTGTTGTGATGGCTCAAAAGTTAGCACCAAAATCCAGATCCATGGTATCCAGTCTCATGATGGGATTTGCTTACGGACTTGGTGGCGCCATGTCGCCTTTAATTGGAAAACTTGCAGATATTTACGGACTTGAAAATGTGCTGTTTTATTCCGCCTTTATACCCATTGTTACTCTGGTACCCATTTTAAAATTTCCCAGGCTAAAATAATATGAATAAATCAAAGGTTGTTCTGGTTCAACCGCCCATAGAAGATTTTTATCTTACAAAAAAACGAACCATCCCCTATGGACTTGCCTCCATTGCTACATGCATCAAAGAGAAAGGCTTTGATGTTGAGATTCTTGATTCACTCGCAACAAATAAATCAAAAAAAATTGAGTATCCAGATGAGTTTTCTTTTCTTTTACCATTTTATGGAAAAAAAGATGTCACGGCTTTCTCTCTTTTCCATGAATTTAAACGGTTTGGATATTCTTATGAATATATTGGGGCTAAAATTCGGGAAAAAGCCCCTTTTATAGTCGGTATATCATCTTTGTTTACTTCATATGGGAACGAAGCTTTAAAAACCGCAAAAAAAATTAAAAAATTTTATCCCCAATGTAAAATAATTTTAGGTGGCCATCACCCCACCTTTTTTCCTGAAAAAACGTTAAACTGCAAAGAAATTGACTTTGTGCTGAGAGGCGAAGGTGAAACAAGCATGGCGCTTCTTTGTGATGCATTAAAAAATGGCTCTGATTTAAAACAAATACCTGGAATTGCCTTTAAAAAAAAAAATTCTTTTTATATTTCAGACCCCAGTTGGGTTACTGACCTAAGCAGGCTTTCTCTGCCGGCATCTGACCTGATCAATCATGATTATTATCAAAGAAAAAACAGGCGTTCCATTATTGTTGTTTCAAGTAGAGGATGTCCCATGCAGTGTTCATATTGCTCTGTATCTGCCTCGTCATCCTATGCACCATTCAGACAGCGGAAAATAGAAGATATAATCATGGAAATTGAACAACAGTCCAAAATCCATGATATTGGATTTATTGATTTTGAAGATGAAAACCTGTGTTTAAACAAGACATGGTTTCTTCAACTTTTCTCAAAGATTAAAAAACTATTTGCCAATAAAGATGTCGAGCTACGGGCCATGAACGGTCTTTATCCCCCTGCAATTGATGAAGATATTGTCTCTTTGATGAAAACCTCAGGGTTTAAAGCCCTCAACCTTTCTTTAGGATCAACATCAAAAACCCAATTAAAAAAATTCAAGAGACCTGATGTAATATCCTCTTTTGAACATGCCCTTTTTCTTGCACAAAAATATGACCTTGAATGTGTTTCTTATATCATTGCAGCAGCACCGGGTCAGACTGCACTAAGTTCTTTGGAAGATCTTTTATATCTGGCACAAAAAAGAACGCTTGCAGGATTGTCGATCTATTATCCAGCACCTGGAAGCCTTGATTATCAGTTTTGTGAAGCTAATCATAAACTACCCGGCAGTTTTTCTATAATGCGGTCAACAGCATTCCCTATAGAAGATACAACATCAAGGATAGAAGCTGTGACACTGTTAAGGCTTTCAAGAATCATAAATTATATGAAGTATCTGATTGACACAAAAGGGAAAATACCTGAAGAAAAACCCTTTTGCGGTCAAAATAAAACAGCCTTTTTTTTAGACAGACAACTTTTATCAGAAGAATTACTTCAATGGTTTCTTCATGATGGAAAAATCCGTGGAGTTGATGCCGGCGGTGAGATTTATACTCATATTGCAGATAACAATCTGACACAAAAATTTATTAAAAAAATAAAAAAAATCCACATTGCGGGCATAAAAAATGCGGGATAAGATCTGATCCCTTTACTTGAAACAGCCCCCAGCTTTTAGAGTTCAAAGGGTGTAAGACTTTCCCAACCATTTTCAGTAACAAGAATGGTCTGCTCAAATTGTGCAGATAAGGCGCCATCATTGGTGACTGCAGTCCACCGATCTTCAAGCACGTGGAGGTCTCTTTTGCCAATATTGATCATGGGCTCAATGGTAAAAACCATACCCGGAACAAGAGTAACCCCTTTCCTTTTAGTTCCAAAATGAAGAATCTGGGGCTGCTCATGAAAATCAATGCCGACACCATGACCTACAAATTCTCGGACCACGGAACAGCCACAGGCTTCTGCATAGCTTTGTATTGCATAGCCGATATCGCCCAATGTAGCTCCCGGGGCCACTGCTTGGATACCTCTTTTCAAGGATTCAGCAGCCACACTGACGATTTTTTGGCCCTCTTTAGTCGGAGACCCCACAAAAAAGGTTTTACTGGCATCTGCGTAATACCCGTCTAATATGGGAGTAATATCCACATTGACAATATCACCATCATTTAAAATACGTTCACCAGGGATACCATGACAGATGACCTCGTTGACTGAGACACAAACACTTTTAGGAAAACCCCTGTAATTTAAGGGGGCTGGAATTGCTCCGGCCTTAATGATTTCTTCATGGACAAAGGTATTAATTGCTTCTGTCTTTAACCCAGGTTTTATCATCTTCTCAACATTGTTAAGAATTGATATTAAAAGCTCTCCGCATTTTTTAATACTTTGGATCTGGTGAGGTTCTTTTAAAAGGATATCATATTTTCTTTTATATTCTTCCTTTATGCTGATTTCCATTTTTTTATTTCTACAGCAGTTTTTATATTTTTTTTGACTTCCGCATGGACAAAGCGTATTTGGCCCAATTTTCACAGGTTTAGTTTTCATTTATTTTGCGCTCCCAGAGGATGGCCCCACAATGAATGAGGGTATGCATTTTCAATTCTAATTTTAATAATATCGCCGATAATGACATCTTTGGAAGGAAAATGCACTATTTTATTGGACTCAGTCCTTCCCACCATCTGTTCCATATTCTTTAGGGCATGATCAAATCCATCCCTCTTCTTCCCACTTTTACCTTCAACAAGAACATCCAATATTTTCCCGATCTGTTTTTTATTCTTTTTTTCAGTATAATATTCCTGTAGTTCTAATAACCGATTCAGCCTCTCTTTTTTTTTACCCTCGTCAATCTGATTAGAAAACTTGGCTGCCGGCGCAGAGGAACGATCAGAATAAGCAAAAGCAAAGATTGAATCAAATTCAATTTCTCGCAAAAGGTTCATTGTATCATTAAAGTCTTCCCGGGATTCAAAAGGGAACCCAACAATGATATCTGTTGAAAGGGCAATATCCGGACATTCTTTTTTTAAGTTAAATATCCTGTCTATGTATTTTTCCCGGGTATACCCCCGGTTCATTTTTTTAAGGATTTTATTGGATCCCGACTGTATTGGCAGATGAAGATGGTTGCAGACTTTATCCAGGTCCCGGATGGCGTAAATCAGATCATCTGACAGGTCTTTAGGGTGGGATGTGGCAAACCGGATTCTATGGACTCCATTTATATCATTGACCTTAGCCAAAAGTTGCGGGAAAGATATAAGGCCTTCTTTTTGGCCATAAGAATTAACGTTCTGCCCTAAAAGAGTAATTTCCTTAACACCGGCCTTAACAAGCAAATTGATTTCTTCTACAATGTTTGTCTCAGTCCTGCTTCTTTCTCTGCCCCTGACATGGGGGACCACGCAATAGGTACAATAATTATCACACCCTTGCATAATGGTTACAAATTTTGAGATTTTATTTTCATCAGTACAAGATGTTGCAGGCATAGCCTCATAAATCATTGAGGAATCATTTATATCCACCACTTTTTGTTTACCAGACTTAACTGCATCAATCAGCTTGCCAAATCTTGAAAACGCCTGAGTACCCAGGACAATATCCAGATGCGGGACACGGACGAATGCTTTTTCACCCTCCTGCTGGGCAACACAGCCTGCCATAACTGTTATCAGATGAGGCTTGTTCTTTTTAATTCTGGCAAATCTACCCAAAAAACTGAATGCTTTTTCTTCTGCCTTGTGCCGGATAGAACAGGTGTTACAAACCACAATATCAGCCTTATCCATATCATCGGTTGTTTCATACCCATAGGAATTTAAAATTATGGCCAGCTTTTCAGAATCATAAACATTCATTTGACAGCCAATGGTATATATATAGGCATATCCTCTATACTTCATTAAACATAAAATCCTTTTTTAAATCTTCAACGATCATTTGGACCGATTCCATGCGATCCGGTGCAATAGCAAGCCTGATATGACCCGTTTTAGGATCCAGGGTCGTTGCAATCGCCACACCTTCATGCCCCTCAAAAATAAACCTTATAAATCCAATCTTGGTTTTATCAACTAAATATTCTTTATGAATTGTTTTCATATATTTCCAATCATACTTTGTTTTTAGCGTGCCAATATATCATTATTGTTTAAAACTTCAAATAGTTATTATAAATCGCTTCAGGACAATCGCATGCAAAAGGAAAAAATATCTAAAAAACACAGATTTTAAAATTAAATCCAGACGTGTACAATGAGCTGAGTCTTTTAAAATAATCTGTATCTCCAATTATGTAGCGAATTTACTGCACCTGATCCCGCAGACCCCTCCCCTAATTTAAAAATTCACTTGTCTTGCACCGCTACTTATGGTTCTGTAATTTTTATATATTTACTGGAATATGAAAAAATGCAATTTTTGTTGACTCAGATTCATATATTTTAATCGAAAAGTTTTACATAAAAAAACTTCACATACCAGATATGGGGTTAGTTAAATTTTATCTGAACTGAGCCCTTTAACATACCATGAACGCTCATGGGGTCAGTAGGAAAAAACTGTTTAAAAATAGACATAATGCTCACCAGTATCAAATCAATTTACTTTTGAACCCGACTGCTATTCCGCAGTCTCTTATATTTAAAGAGATTAAATAGGAATAATTGATTTGATCGACATAATTGTTTCTGGTATTATAACAAAAAAATTTGATCCAGAATCGGCGAATATTCTACCACACAACATAAATAAAAAACGGGGAAATCTATGGAATATTTTCAGTTTAACAGTAACTTTTTGATAGGTTTAAAGGACGTTGATGATCAGCATCGCAGGCTTGTGGAATTGATTAATGCATTTAGTGATTCACTGTCTTCAACCGAAGATGATGCAGATGGCCTTGAACGACTTTTCCAGGAACTGTTAGAATACACTCAATACCATTTTGAAGAAGAAGAAACCCTGATGCAAGAAATAAATGTGGATACTCGTCATTATACCCCACACGTCGAAGAACATCAAAATTTTTTAAATGATGTAATGAGTATGCATACAAAAAGGGCCTCAGATAAAAAACAAATGTCAAAACAGCTGCTCAGCTTTCTGATTCACTGGTTGGCATATCATATACTTGGCTCGGATAAAAATATGGCAAGACAGATTGAGGCGATTCAATCCGGTGCATCTCCATCCAAAGCATTTGAAATGATGGAAAAAATGTGCGACGGCTCAACAGAGCCACTTCTTTTCGCTATTAATGGTCTGTTTCAATTAGTGTCTGCCAGGAACAAAGAATTAAAAACGCTGAATCAATCCCTTGAACAAAAGGTAAGGGAGCGGACCCGAGAATTATATGAAGCTAATAAGAACCTGGTAAAAATATCCCTTACCGATGTCCTGACCGAGCTTCCCAACAGGAGGCATGCCATGCAGCAGTTAAGAAAACACTGGGAAGAATCCACAAAGACCGATGAACCAATCTCTTTGATGATGGTTGATGCTGACCATTTTAAGGAAGTCAATGATACCTATGGTCATGATGCAGGCGATCTTGTCCTATGTGAAGTAGCAAAAATGCTTCAAGATAATGTTAGAACAGATGACCTTGTCTGCCGCCTGGGTGGTGATGAGTTCCTAATTATCTGTCCGGTTACTGACAGACCTGGCAGCCTGCATATCGCTGAAAAAGTCAGAAGCAATATATCAGAAATGCATGTACCCACAGGCAATGGCTTCTGGCGCGGCAGTGTCAGTATCGGCGTGGCATCTCGTAAAAATAGCATGGATAATTTTGAAGCGCTTATCAAGGCAGCTGATGAGGGAGTTTACATTGCCAAACGAGCCGGTAAAAATTGTGTAAAAGCACTTGATCCTGATAACCAACATTAAAGGCTTAAAACGTATAAGCCAGATTTCCTCGTGACTAATTCCAATAAAAATTACAGTGAAAAAATGACTTTTGATGCCGATTCTGGTTCATATATTGTAATCTGAGTATTCAGGCTTTAATCCTATCCTACCACAAGATATAGGCAATTAATTTGTATTTTCATTCTTGTTACTATCCAAGACTTCCCGTATCTTTTGGGAAAGATCTTTCAAAACAATTGGTTTTAATAGAAAACCCTTAATACCCATGGAAAATGCTTTTTCTTCTGACATTGCTTCATTGTACCCGGTACAGAGTAATACTGGAATATCAGGGTTTATCTTTACCAACTCCGCTGATAACTTATCTCCAGACATATTAGGCATTTGCATATCTGTAATGACCAGATCAAATTTATTTGAATTAGCTCGAAACACTTCAAGGGCTTCAACACTGATTATTTGCGAAGTAACTTGATACCCCAGACGTTCCAGTAACTTTTTCTCCATTGTAAGAATCGCTTCTTCATCATCTATAAGAAGGATATGCTCCGTACCGCTTTGAATTTCTGCATTTGAATTGGTTACCTGTTCTTCCAAAAGGCTCTTTTCCGCTGGCAGATATACTTGAAATTGTGCCCCTTTTCCAGGTTTGCTGTGAACTTGGATAGCACCACCCATGCGAATGACGATACCGTGAATAACTGATAATCCCATTCCAGTACCCTTACCTATTGCTTTAGTGGTGAAAAATGGATCAAATATTTTTTCAGTTATAACTTTATCAATGCCTGTGCCTGTATCAGACACTGTAAGACAGACATACTCTCCAGGTATCATATCAGGAGTAATTACATCATAATTGCCTAATTCAACTTTTTTCAGGCTGACTTTCAATTCTCCGCCTGTTTTTTCCATGGCGTGGTAAGCATTGGTTGCAAGGTTCATTACAATCTGATGGATTTGCGTTGGGTCAGCTTTGATCACTCCACAGTCTGTTTGGATATCATGCTTGATTTCAATTGTTGAGGGAATTGTAGACCTGATGAGTTTTAACGCTTCCTTTATGATTGGCTGCATCTTCATCAATTGTAATTCACTGCTCTCTTGACGAGAAAATGTAAGGATCTGTTTTACCAGATCTTTAGCTCGCAAAGAGCTGCTATAGATTTCATTCAGACTCCTTTTAGATGGACTGTCTTCAGGGGTATCCGATAAAAGCATCTCAGTGTGACCTATTATGGGGAAAAGAATATTATTAAAATCATGGGCAATGCCGCCTGCAAGCGTGCCGATTACATGAAGTTTTTCTGCCCTGGCCAGTTCCGCCTGCATGGTCTTTTCTTGCTTTAAGCGTTCCTCTAAAGCCGTGAATAACCTTGCTTTTTCAATGGCCATGGCTGCCTGCTGCGCGAAAATACTGAGCAGAAGTGCATCATTTTCGGTAAAATCGGAGCCGTTGGTTTTATTGATAACTTCCAGCACACCAATGAAATTGTTTTTTGATTTCATTGGAACACAAAGCAGGGATTTTGTCTCACACCCGGTCACTGTATCAATTCCGGCATAAAACCGGGGATCTTTTTGGGTGTCCTTTACCAGGGCATATTCCTGATGCTGGGCGACCCAGCCAACAATTCCTGTTCCTTCAGGAATTCTGACGTCTTTTATCTTTTTTGCCTTAAGGCCTGTGGGAAAGCTGAATACAAGCTCATGGGTCTCTTTGTCATATAGCATTAATGTGCTGGCCATGGAAGAGGTCACCAGATCGGCATATGTCATGATTAAATATAGAACTTCGTCAAGATCCAAGGTTGAATTGATCAGAAAGCCAAGCTCAAGAGCTGTTGCCAATTTTTTGCTGTCAATGGAACTTAAATCTTTTACGCGCTTGGTCTGGAGCTTCAGAGCGGTTGGAAGCTGTCCTTCGCTTATATATTTTTTATAAAGGAGGATTTCGCCGAGCTTTGGGACTCCGCTGTTTGACAGCAGGAGTGAATTTTCAATACTTGTTAAGGCTTCCTTGTTTTCCAAAAAGTGGCGTTGAAATTTCAGCGCCTCATCCAGATGATCTCGGGAAAGAGCTTCCATGGATAAAAGGATATCACCTAAAAGATGTGTTGTAATATTCATAGCTCATATCTCGCTTTACCCTGAAATAATAGAGCCGTAGAAAAACAAAAAAGAATTGGTCATCATCGTTCCCTATCATGATATCCAATATTAATATATTATATACAACGAGCCTATTCTGTCGTCTCCATATATTTTATGTGGCAATATATATAATATAGGAATACGCTTTTTGTCAAGAAACGTATAAAAAATTATTAAAGAGTTGAAATATGTTCTACCCTGCCGGGCACGGGTACAACTATTGAATTTTTATATTTAATTCTGCTCTTCGTAAATCTCGTAGATCAGGTTGCAGGTCTCTCTTATTTCCATGGAACCGGCTTCGATCTGGGGGGAAGCCTCCATGGCCATATTTGAATACATTCTTGTCTGCCTCGCTGGAGCCGGACGGCTCCCTGATTTATTTACCTTTAGCAGCCTTCCGAGAGAAACGCCCAAAGCTTCGGCATAAAGCCCGGCCTTTGCTTTCGCATTTTTAGCTGCCTGTATCTTAGCTTCTTTTCTCAATTCATCTATCTTGCTTGATCTAAACTGTATGCTTTGAAAAATATTAGTCCCATCTTTTATCGCTCGGTCGATAATATCCCCTGTTTTTGATGTATCGCGCACCTTTACCATTAGCTGCTGACTTACTTTAAAAGATACTGGACTTCCCGGTATTTGATGCCCCTTTTCATTTCTGGGATAGACCGGTGCGACATTATATGATGATGTCTTTATGTCTTTTTTATCGATCCCGACGCTTTTCATTGCAGATATAATAGAATTCATTTTTGAAGTATTGTCTTTATATGCCACTGCAAGCTTACGCGCTTCACTTGATACTCCAAAATTAATGACCGCTTCATCGGGTATTGTCTTGATCACCCCTTCTCCCTTAACATGTATTGTGGGGTGACTATTTTCAATAGTATTGTATTCCTGTGCATCCCCGTAGGAAACACAAAATAAAGTTATAACTATGCTCAATGCCAATATACTTTTTTTCATAACAAACAACCCTCCATGGTTATAATTTACCACTGCTCTAATGTTATATTTACCAAGGATCAGCTCTCATCCGATTCAATATTCTTCTTTTTTGTAGTAGGTCGCTCCTTTTCTCCGGGATGATTTGAATAATCCTTCTCTTTTGGAGTGCCTATCGATTCTTTGTTTTCATAGCCACACATCTTATGGAAAGCAGGATTTACGAAAACTATTTCCCCAACGATATCTATTTCTTGAATACCATAAACAAGAGTTTAAGTAATAAGCTGATACCTCTTTTTATCTTTAACTAATTCTTGAATTCTTTTTTCCAATTCATTACAAATTGGTTTTTCAGCCATTAAAAAGACCTCAAACTTAATAATTTTTCAAGACAAAAAATAATCATTTTATACTAAGATTAATATAATAGGATTCAACATACAACATATATTGATGCAAGACAAAAATGAATTTTGTTCCTGTCATTACGTTATATGCAAATGACAAAATCAGATATTCAAAGCTTAAATTCAATTTTTTGGAAATATTAGTAAAATTATATTTTGAGTAGGTAGTGATTCTTGCCGGGGAGGTCGCAACCCATACCCCGGCCGGAATAACGCAAAATAAATATTTATATAAATCAATTTCAAATTCCAGATAAATCAGTATTTAGCGGAAATGCCAATATTGGTATTTTCGCTAAATGGTCACGAATCGCTCTAATTATCGGAAATACAAATCCTGGTATTTCCGATAATTAGTTTTTTCACTATTTTTTTTAAATTTTATTATCCATGAAGAAAATCGAAAATTGACTTTATGATGGTTTGCTTATATAAATTATTTTTAAATCAATGGATACCCTACTCAAATATTTTGAACCTGATCAGAAAATTGTTACGCTTTTAGCCAAGGGGTTGCACTGCCATCCTCTTTTGGCCACCCTGCTTTCTGCCAGAGGAATTATAAGCATTGATGACGCACGCTTCTTTTTAAACCCCAATTTTGAAAACCTTATAGATCCTTTTCTTATAAAGGATATGAAAAGGGCTGTGGAACGTATCTTTACTGCAGTTGAAAACAAAGAAAAAATTCTTGTTTTCGGTGATTTTGATGCGGACGGTGTTACGGCTACTGCATTGTTAAGCGGTTTTCTTGAATATTGTGATGCCAATGTATCCTGGTATATCCCCCATAGGATCAAAGAAGGCTATAGCCTTCAAATCGATCATATTCAAATGGCAATAGATCAGGAAATTGATCTGATTATCACAGTCGACTGCGGGGTCAGCAATCATGAAGCCGTTCAAAAGGCTAATCTTGAAGATATTGACGTCATCATCACTGATCACCATGAACCCGGCCCTACCCTGCCATCTGCCCTGGCAGTGATCGACCCTAAAAGGGAAGACTGCAAATCAGGTTTAGATTATCTTGCCGGTGTGGGGGTTGCTTTTTTTCTTGTCATAGCACTCAGAAAATTTTTCAGAGAAAAAAATTATTGGGAAGAATTACCAGAGCCCAATCTCACAGACTATCTGGATCTGTTTGCCATTGGCACCATAGGTGATATGGTACCCTTGATCAATGAAAACCGTGTGCTTTGTGTAGCAGGGATAAAAAAAATAAAACAGGGAACAAGGCTTGGATTAAAATGTCTTGCCCAAAGTTCCCGGATTGATTTTAACAAAATTGACTCAGATGACATCTCATTCAAAATTGTCCCCAGAATAAATGCAGCCGGAAGAATATCCCATGCCAGAATATGTGTATCACAGCTCATGGCAACAGATATCGGCAATGCTGAAAAAACAGCATCTCTTCTGGACAATTTAAATATCAAACGACAGAAAATCGAGCTGAAAATTGTCCAAAACATTGAACATCGCTTGCTAAAAAATCCAGATCTGCTTGAGAAAAAACTGCTTTTTTTATGGGATGATAATTGGGATCCAAGTGTTTTGGGAATTGTTGCATCAAAACTATCAAAAAAATACTATCGCCCGGTGATTTTATTGTCCACCACATATAAAAACGCCATTGGTTCCGGTCGAAGTATCAATAATATCAACATCTATAAAGCTCTTGTGGCCAGTGAAGCTTTGCTTGAAAAATTTGGTGGTCACGCCATGGCTTGCGGCCTTACGATAAAAAAAAATAATTTACAAATACTCTATCAAAATTTAACCCGACACATTGAAGAAACTTATAGTAAAAAAGATTTCCAGAAATCCATGATCATTGATGCAATTCTTGATTTTGACGATATCAATTTCAATCTGGCCACAGAAATTGACCGATTAAGACCTTTTGGTATGGCCAATCCGGAACCTGTCTTTATATGTGAAGATGTCCGTGTTGTATCCTCTTATATAATTGGAAACCATCACAGGAAAATGATTCTTGAAAAACCCGTTCCCCTTTGTCGCCATCAGGTTGAAGCTTTTCATTTTAACATCAGTGATCCTGATGATCTGCCTGACTATTACCATAAAATAGCTTTTAAACTTAAGATCAACAAATTCAAAACAAATGCTTTGCAGATTATTATCGAAGATTACTGATTTTAAACTTGAAAACATCCTGTTTTTATTATATATATATTGATTAATAATTTATGATTTATGAAAATTTAAGGATAATTCAATGGCTAAACTCTTTTATACCGGAAACAGAGAAGCAAAACTTCTTTCTAAGATTGAATCTTCTAAAGAACGTGAAAGAATAAGAACCATCTCCACAATCCGGGATAACATAGATTCCTTTAGCAATAAAGTCTCTATGAAACTCATTGAATCCAAATTAGTTGAGACTGTCTCAAAATCCAGTATTCAAAATCAGATCGCAAGATGTTTAGATGCGCTTTGCAAAGCAGAAGATTTTGATATTGATTATATGGTTGCACCTTTTCGGACACTTATATCAAATCCTAACATTGCCAGTCTTTACCTGACAGCATTCATTGTTGAGAAACTGATCAATCACAAAGATGTTATTGATGTCTATGGCAGCGATGAAGACATTTATTTTTGTATTCAAAAAGAACTTGGGGCTCTGCTGCCAAGATCCTGATACAAGATATCTCTTTCAAGTTTTGCCAAAAAATTTATTCCAAATTCAATGACTTAAAAATGGCTTAACACAATTCCAATCATCTATTTTTCATTCATTAAATCTTTCGATCTATTCCTTATCTATTAATGGCAAGAAAAATATGTGTATTTCTCCTTATTGACATTATTCATTTCTATAGCTATTTAAACACTATTTAGCATTTGATTCCTTTGTTTGTCATTACTTGTTAAAAATGGAGGATAAAAATATCTTTTTCGGCCTAATAAAAAATATTTAAATTAAACCATGGGTGATGATAAATTTACAGAAAAACAAAAAAAAATAACGTGATGAGAATATTAATACATTCGCAAAGCAGATAAAATATAACTAAGACTGATTCAATTAAATAGGGGGAGAATATGAGATATGGATTTATTGATAAAATTTTGAGAGTTAATCTCACCACCGGCACAACTGCCATTGAAAAAATTCCAGAACAATGGGCTAAGGATTACCTGGGTGGTGCCGGCCTGGCAACAAAATATTTGTTTGAAGAAGTGCCTGCTGATATAGATCCTCTGGGCAAGGATAATAAGCTGATTTTCATGACTGGCCCTTTGACAGGAACCGCCTCAGCAAGCGCCAGCCGATACTCAGTTGTTGCAAAATCCCCTCTAACAGGCTTATGGGGCCATGGGAATTCAGGTGGAAGTTTTGGTCCTGCTATGAAACGCGCCGGTTTTGACGGATTTATATTTGAAGGAAGCTCTGAAATACCAGTATACCTTGAAATTCTGGACGGTGAAGCTAAACTGATACCTGCCAATAATTTATGGGGCAAAACCGTTCCGGAAACCGAAGATATTATCAAAGATTCATCCGATCGAAAAGTTACAATTGCTTCCATCGGTCCTGGTGGAGAAAACCTTGTTCGATATGCCGCCATCATGAATAATAAGCATCGCACAGTCGGTCGGGCCGGACTTGGCACTGTTATGGGATCGAAAAAACTTAAGGCCATTGTTTGTGCAGGAAAAGCAAACTTTGAGATTGCAGATCCCGAAGGATTTAAAACAACTGCCAGACGTCAGATCGATTTTCTGGATGAATCAATGCTCAAAGTGGGGTTTGAAGCGTTTGGCACCAACATGGTATCGGATATGGTCAATGCACGGGGTGGCTATCCAACTCGTAACTGGCAGGCAGGCGTATTTGATGACATTGAAGAAGTCAACAGCGAGGCTTTAACCAACAAGGTTCTGGATAAAGGCGTATCCTGCTTTGCATGCCCCATTGCCTGCGGTCGTGGTACAACGATTAAAGAAGGTAAATATGCCGGGAAAACCGGTGAAGGTCCTGAATACGAGTCTGCCAACACTTTAGGTGCCTTGTGCGGTGTATCTGACATGAATGCCATAACCATGGCCAACTATCTCTGCAATGAAAACGGGATTGACACAATCTCTACCGGTTCCACCATTGCTTTTGCTATAGAGTGCTATGAAAAGGGTATTTTGACTAAAACAATGACCCATGGGTTAAAACTTGAGTTTGGCAACGCAGATCTGGTCATAGATCTGGTAAAAAAGATTGCCAAAAGAGAAGGAATTGGAGATCTTCTGGCAGAAGGTTCCCGGATTGTGGCTCAAAAACTTGGAAAAAATTCATCCCATTTTGCTATGAACGTTAAAGGTATGGAACTGCCGGCCTATGATCCGCGTGCCGCAAAAATATGCGGATTAGGGTATGTAACTGCCAACAGAGGAGGGGATCACATTACCTCTTTTATTGAAGGTCCAACCTTTATTGATTCGCCCTTTGTTTTAGTGGATGACAGCAAGATCAAAGATCCTTTTGTTGCAGATCCCCAGGAGACAAAGGTTGTCGTGGATCTGGAAAATGCCTTAACCGCTTTTGACGCAATCGGAGCCTGTAAATTCATGGGTATGCTCCTGCCCGCATCTGACTATACAGAGTTGATCAATTATGCCCTGGGCTGGGAAATGGATGTGGCCGATTTCCGTCGTTGCGGAGAACGGATTTACAATCTGGCAAGACTTTACAATGCAAAAACAGGTATGACCAGGACCCATGATATGCTTCCGGGCCGCTTAATGAAAGACCCGTTGCCCGATGGGCCGGCCAAAGGCATGGTCATCGAAGAAGAAACTCTGGAAAAGATGAAAGATGCCTATTACGATTTCAGAGGCTGGGACAAGACAACCGGCAATCCAGGACCTGAAAAACTTTTGGAACTTGGCATTCAAAAAGAAAGTGGTGAGTAATTTTTTAAAACAAGTGTAAGAATAGATTGTCCTATTCTTAATTCAATTTAAAACCTATCACAGGAGTACAAATTTTGAACTATTTGGATAAACCTTGGCTAAAAAGTTATAAACTGGGTCCATACAAACTGGATCACAGCCTCGCCCCCTACCCTGTAGAGCCTCTTTTTAATATTCTGGACAATGCTGCCAAAAAATATCCTAACCGGGCTGCAATCCTCTTTCTTGGGCGTACGATCACCTATAAAGATCTCAAAATTTATGCTGATAAATTTGCCAACGCCCTGGCAGGTCTCGGCGTAAAAAAAGGAGACAAAGTTTGTGTTTTTCTGCCCAATTGCCCTGAAGCCATTATTTCAGACTGGGGTATTTTAAAAACAGGTGCAACAGTTATTCCAACCAGCACCCTGAGAACAGATGACGGACTGGTACATGAAGCTGGCAGCGGAAAAGCCAAAATATTAATTTGTCAGGAAGATCAATTAACAAGAGTCTTACGCCTTAAGGAAAAATGCGGGTTTTCCTCGGTGATTGTAACGTCCAAAAAAGGATTTGACCTTGAACCCCTAAAACAGGACCTGGCCGATGGTGCTTATGAGTTCCGGCAACTCCTTGAAGACTATGAGGCCACACCACCTGATATATCAATAGATCCTGAATCTGACCTGTGTGAACTGGCCTTTACCGGAGGTGCCACTGGTGTGCCAAAAGGTGTCATGATAACCCATTTCAACCGGGCTTGTTGTATCCGTATGGGATTACCCTGGATAATGAAACCTTTGATAAAAGGCATTAAAGGTAAGTCTTCAGTGCTTTTACCTGTACCCTTATTTCATTCTTATGGCCGGTATATGGCACAGTCTGCTGCACATCTTGGACTGCGATTGATTCTGATGCCTGATCCCAGAAACATTAAACTTATTGTGGAAACGATCAAAGAATACCG
>JABIYQ010000464.1 GCA_018702715.1 Desulfobacula sp.
CTTTGAGATAGCGTCTTTTAACGGGCTAAACAATTAAAAGTTTTTAAATCATTCTATCTAAAAACCCATCCTTTTCAAGAATTACTATTATTATTACCAATATTTCTAATAATTGTGCCTGATCAAATACCTGAAAATTTTTTAATAAAAATTTTTTAATAGCGTCCCAAAATTCTTAAGTTTTCTGATTTTTCCTGAAGTTTTTCCATAACAGGTAAAAGTTTTGTACTTTCAATATCAGCTTCAAGATCTACATAAAACATGTATTCCCAGGGTTTTCCAAGCATAGGGCGAGATTCTAATTTAACAAGATTGATCTGATATTCTGAAAATACTTTCAAGACCTCAAATAAGGCTCCGGGTTTATGACCAGTTGAAAAAATAATGGAAGTCTTATTCACTTTTTTATGTCCTTTGACTTCTTTGGCAATGATGGCAAACCGCGTGTAATTTCTTGGATTATCTTCAATTGACTCTTCTATGATATTCATATCAAAAATTTTTGCAGCCATGGTTGATCCAATGGCTGCAGCATGTTTGTCATTAGAATCTTTGACATGTCTGACCGCACTGGAAGTAGCCTTTACAGGTACCAGTTCAATATCAGGATATTGATCTAGGTAATTTTTACATTGAGAAAAGGCCGGTGGCGGTGCAAGTATTTTTACAATCTCATTCTTTGAAACATTTTTTTGGGCAATTAACGCATGTTTAACCCTTATGGTAATCTCTCCGATGATTTTAAGATCATATTCCTGAAGCAGGTCAAAATTCTCATGAATGGATCCGGATAGAGAGTTTTCCAAAGGAATAACCCCATATTGACAGGTCCCGGTTTGAACAGCATGAAATATATCTTTAAATGTTCTCATGGGAACAGGTGTGATCTCTTCGCCAAAATAACCAAGGCTTGCCTTATGGCTGTAAGCTCCATATTCACCGATAAAAGCTGCTGTTTTAGAATCATCGGCTTCCATATTATTGATTATTTCTGATTTTTTCAAATAATCAAAATCAAGATGTTTTCCAACCACAGGTGCAATCACGTAAATATCCCGGGTCAGCTGACTGAATTGTTCCGGATAAAGACTCTGGGGGCCGTCTGAAAGTGCCTGATCCGGGTTATTATGTACTTCAATCATAAGAGCATCCGCCCCTGCTGCAACGGCTGCCCTTGCCATGGGACTTACTTTTTCCCTTATGCCCGTGGCATGGCTGGGATCAATGATAATAGGCAGATGGGTTAATTTTTTTAATACGGGAATGGCTGAAAGATCCAACGTATTCCTTGTATATGGCTCAAAGGTTCTGATACCTCTTTCACAGAGAATAATATTGTTGTTTCCTTCCGACATAATATATTCTGCAGACATCAGCCACTCTAAAATTGTAGAGGCAAGTCCCCTTTTCAACACAACAGGCAGTCCCATGCGGCCGACACATTTTAAAAGTTCAAAATTTTGCATGTTCCTGGCACCGATCTGAACTACATCAACATATTTTTTCATCAAATCTGCCTGGGACACGGATGTAATTTCCGTAACAACTCCAAGTCCTGTCCTTTCCCTGACATCGGCAAGAATTTTAAGTCCTTCTTCTTCCAGTCCCTGAAATGAATAGGGTGAAGATCTAGGTTTATATGCTCCTCCCCGAAAAAGAACCGCACCATATTTTTTCACCTCTTTTGCAATGGTCATAGCCTGTTCGTGGCTTTCTACAGCACAAGGTCCTGCCACTATTACAATTCTATCTGCGCCCACAACAACATTGCCGATTTTTACCTTGGTATCTTCTGATTGAAACTCTCGGCTGACAAGTTTATAGGAGGCTTTAATGGGTATAGCGTCGGCAATCCCATCCATTTGTTTAAATTCATCCAGACCTGTTCTGGTTTTACCAATAATTCCAATTACATTTCTGCCGGCATCCATGATTTCACGTGTAATACAACCTTCATCTGAAAGCATATTTTTAATTTTGTTTTTCTGGTTATGAGTAATTTTGTTTTCAAGTACAAGAATCATTTGTTTTCTCCTTTATAAAAAATTGAAAATTCTTAAAATAAAAAAAGGCTCTGGAAAAATTTTCCCAGAGCCTTAAAATTTGAAAACCCCAGGGTGGTTTGCATGTCCACCCGGGGTTTTATTTAACTAAAAAATAAAACGTCACATCGGATGAACGTTTCTAAAAAAGAAACGCCCAAAATTAAATATGCTTATGTGTTTTATTTTATTCATTTTTTTACCTAAAATATTGTGACACCCTATAGATTTTTTCAATTCCTGTCAATACAAAAAATCTGTTCTTCCTATTTTATCCCAACCTCCAATCAGATGAAGGTGAAGATGAAAAATGACTTGTCCGCCGCCTTTTTCAACATTGAACAAAAGTTTGTATCCAGATTTATTGACACCCTGTTTCTTCGCCATATTTTTACCGGCCATGAAAAGAGCCGAAATAATAACTTCATCTTCTTTTTGCAAATCATTAATACTTCTAATATGTTTTTTAGGTACAATAAGCAGATGAACCGGGGCAGCCGGATGGATATCTTTGAAAACAAC
>JABIYQ010000335.1 GCA_018702715.1 Desulfobacula sp.
AAATCAGAAACCTTTCCGGCGGAAACATTCAAAAACTCATCCTTGGAAGGGAAATCAGTGAACAACCGCAGCTTTTAGTGGCATCACACCCCACATACGGCCTGGATGTGGGGGCAACAGAATTCTTAAGAAAACATCTTTTGAATCTTAGGAGACAGGGAAGTGCAGTCCTTTTATTTTCCGAAGATCTTGAAGAGATATTTGAACTTTGTGACAGGGTTGCTGTTATTTTTGATGGTGAATTCATGGCAGTCTTAAATTCAGACGACAAACGATTTTCTGATATCGGCCTGATGATGGCAGGTTCAAAAAGGATTGATCCAATGGAAAGAAAAGAATGATAAAAATCAAAACAACAGACCGGTATAATATTACGACTCTAAGATCATTTATGACCATTATTTTGAGTCTTTTGGCTGCTCTTGTGGTTATCAGTATTATTTTCCTTATTGCCGGCGCAAACCCTGTCTATGCGATTTCCGAAATTTTTTTAGGATCATTTGGTTCCTATTATGGTATCAAAGAAACGATTACCAAAGCCATCCCCCTGATCCTTATCGGTTCAGTGCTGACGCTTGCATTCAGGGCAAAATTCTGGAATATCGGTGCTGAAGGCCAAATGTTAATGGGAGCCATTTTTGCTACCTGGACCGGGCTGACTTTTGGAGAGGCCCTGCCATCATATTTAATAATTCCCCTGATTTTTCTTGCCGGATTCATAGGTGGCGGGCTTTGGGGAATCATTCCGGCCATCTTAAAAATCAAATATTCCATTAATGAAGTAATATCCACTCTGATGCTCAACTATATCTGCGCTGAATTTTTAACAATGCTTATTGTGGGACCCTGGAAAGGAAAAACGCGATTTGGATTTCCAGGAACAAACAACCTTCCTGATTCTGCTATTTTAGGCCTGATCCCTGGATCACGTATTCATTATGCAACATTAATTTTAGCCATTATCTGTGCCATTGTACTGAGTGTCATCATTTATAAAACACGCTTTGGATATGAAGCAAGGGTGGTGGGTGAAAATCCCGAGGCCGGCAAATATGCAGGAATTAATTTTTTAAAAACAAGTCTGATCCTCATGGCCATCAGCGGTGGACTTGCAGGGCTTGCAGGGGTTGGTGAAGTTGCAGGTATTCATCACTATCTTGGATATCCTGCTTCAATCTCCTCGGGTTATGGATTTACAGCCATCATTGTTGCATGGCTTGCTAAATTAAATCCGCTTTATGCTGTTGTTTCAGGGATCTTTTTTGCCGGAATACTTGTGGGCGGCGATGCCATCCAGATATCCTTGGGACTGCCTGCTGCCACTGTTGAAATAGTGAATGGTACTTTGTTAATATTTTTAATTATGGGGGATTATTTTTTAAACAATAAAATTACCCTCCGGTTTTCGTATGGCACCAAGGACTCGCTCAAAATAGGGATAAAATAGATGGAAGACATAATCATATCAACGCTTCAAAGGACTATGGTAGCAGGAACCCCTTTACTTCTTGCCACAACAGGTGAAGTGATTTGTGAAAGGTCCGGCATCCTTAATCTGGGCGTTGAAGGTGTAATGGCCATGGGTGCAGTTGTAGCTTTTATCGTAACCATGACTACGGGTCACCCATGGCTGGGTGTTCTTGCAGCTCTGGCAGCAGGTATGATGTTTTCCATTATCCATGCCTTTGCGTCTATCACTCTGCAGGCCAACCAGGTTGTTTCCGGACTTGCAATGACAATGCTGGGGCTTGGTCTTTCCGGTATGCTTGGCAAACCCTATGTGGGAAAACCCCTTTCAATTAAAATGGAAGACTGGGTCATTCCCTATTTATCAGATATTCCCTATCTGGGGGAAATTTTGTTCTCCCAGGGCCCATTTTTCTATATTGCCATCTTTCTTGCCTTAGGCTCCTGGTTTCTCCTTGAAAGAACCCGTCTGGGAATACAGATCAGATCAACGGGAGAAAATCCGAAAGCCACTGAAACCCAGGGGATTAACGTATTCAAACTAAAATATCTAAGCGTTATCATTGGTGGAGGGTTTTCAGCCCTTGCCGGGGCTCATCTTTCCATATCCTATTCAAAATCATGGATCGAGGGAATGACCGCAGGAAGAGGCTGGATTGCAATAGCCCTGACCATATTTGCCCTGTGGAATCCCGCCCGCGCCATATGGGCTGCTTTTTTGTTTGGGGGCATTTTTGTAGTACAATATTTATTGCAACCGCTTGGAATATCACCAAACTTTCTGGCCATGCTCCCTTATTTTGCTACACTTTTAATTTTATTGCTTATGAGTTTAAAAGATCCAAAAAAATTAAATGCACCGGCAATGCTGGGAGAGTCCTATAAAAGCGGCGAAAGATAAAAACATTGATTTTTTAATGAATTTTATAGATAATTGCCATATCACTCATTGCAAGGTTTATAAGGAAATAATATGTCATTATCTATGGTTTCCACTAATAAAATTTCTACTGATAAAATATCCACTGATAAAATTTTAAATGATAAAATTTCAAATATTTTTATCAAACCATTTAAACATATTTTTCTTTGCCTGCTCATCTTCCTTTCATTTCCACTGAATACAAGCTTTGCCATATCTATTACCCAAGAAAAAAAAATTGCAATAGAATTCATGAAAATGATTCAGGAACGCAAAATGATATTAAATGATCCCATTGCCAAACATATGGTTACCCAGATTGGCAATCATATCCTTTCTTTTCTGCCAAAAGGACCTTTTGACTATTCATTTAACGTTGTAGACAATGATGTTTTTAATGCCTTTGCAAGTCCGGCCGCCAATATTTTCATCTATCGGGGTTTGATTACCAGTGTTGATTCCATAGATGAACTGGCAGGCGTAATCGGTCATGAAATTGCCCATGCCGAAAGTCGTCACGTATCCGAATCCTTTGACCGTTCAAAATATATCAGTATCGGCAGTCTTGCCGGCATGCTGGCCGGTGCCCTCATTGCCAGCAAATCAGGTGGGGATGCAGGAGCAGCAATTATGCAGGGGACAATGGCCGTTGGCCAAACTGCCATGCTTTCCTTTACAAGGGAAAATGAAACAGAAGCTGATGAAAAAGGCGTTACGTTTTTAAAAAAAAGCTGCTTTCCTCCAAAAGGACTTTTAGATGGGTTAATGAAAATAAGAGCGGCTGACTATCGAGGGGTGGAAAGCATACCGGATTATGTTAAAACCCATCCTGGAACAGGCAAACGAATTGGACA
>JABIYQ010000625.1 GCA_018702715.1 Desulfobacula sp.
ATAGCATGGTATATTTGCAAAATAATATATAAAAATCCATTTTAACAAAATCACCCATTCATTTTTATAGGATATAAAAAACAGAGCAGCAGTCTTTTTCCCACAGCAAAAAGGGTTATGGGGGAAGTATTTTCTTGACTCTTAGTTTCAAAGATATAATTGAACGACAATGTTTATTCAGAAAAAACCCAGCCTACCACATATATCGGTGCTCAAATTTTGTCTGGACTGAGTCTTTGAAATGCCAGTCCCCATTGAAACAAGGTAGGAAAAAAGGGTTTAAAAATAGACAAAGTCCGGGCTTTTTGAAAAGGTCTGAAAGGGAAACAGTGTAATTAGTTGGCTGTAATTCTGGCTACGCAAGCGCTGTGAATATTTCAAACAATCTGTGCAAGTGGGGTGTAATCAATTGGATGATTCGATTTATTCGGTATATTTAATTTCTCGTAAGGATTAACCATGGCACCCTCTTGATTTGACCCTGTTCTTAATTCACAGATTTGTTTATCTTGGTCTATCCTCATTTTTCCCATTTCAGTGATAGTGTTCATCCACCTCTGCCCAAGGTTTTTAATAGGGGAAGATAGTTTTCTTTGTAGTAATCAAATGCATGATTTTCTGCTAATATTTCATTGAGTTTACGTCCATAGAAATACGCCTTTTGTTTATTATGAGGCAAAACCCTTTCTAAAACAGCATATGCCAGGACTTTTTCATATCCATATAACTCCGTGTCATCAATATCCTCAAGAAGCTCTGCCGCAAGATGATTATTTGCCTGGTAATATGCAGCAAGCCCGGCATAAAGCCGGTATTCCATATTTGATTTATCCATGGTATAGGCTTTGGCGGCAAATGGGGTAAAAAGATCATATCGTTGTGCGTTGAAGGCATGAAATGCCGCAAGAAACTGAGCATTGGCATTGTACGGGTATTTTTTTGCCATCGCTATATATTGCAACAATTTATCCTCATTGCCCAACAGCATATTATAAATATCTGCTTCCTGCTCAACGACAGGGTCAAGAGGTTTGGCAGCCATGTAAAGCTCGGGCCGGCGGCTGAAGTCGTCGTAAAAATGATAGACATTACGTCGGGCGGCATAGTGCTGGCCCAAGGCCATGTAAAAGCCGTTGTTCTCAGGGTCAAATATGATCATCTGCTGGGACTTGTTGTTGCAAATCGGTGTTCTTGAGCCATACCATGTATAGTCCCTGCCTTTTTCGTCCGTGCTTGCACGCAAAAAATTGACAGCATCCCGGATTGTGAATTGACTTTTTACTGGAAATGATGTCGCAATTCTATCCCTAGTTCTACAATATACATTGAGACTTTTTTCAGGGTTTTCATACTTTTTCAGCCCTTTGTCATAGATATGATTAAAATTCCACAGAATTGGATCTTTGAGTTCCTGTGTAGCCCATCCCTTCGGGGTCAGTTCCGTTACCATGCCGCGTCCCTCATCACGGTCGCTCCAGACCGTCCCATATCCGTTGATAACACCGTATTTATCAAAAAAGGCAGGCAGGTCATCAAGGCTGTCCGATTCCTCAAGCGCCATGCGGGCAAGATATATGATTGAAAACCCTTCAGGATCAGGATTTCTGACGGCCAATGTCTCTTCTGAAAATGCTAACCCCTTGTCATTGTAGCCAGTCTCAATTCCCATCCAAAGCGGCCAGTCAAGCTGTGTGACGGTGTTGTACCCAAAGGCATGGTATTTGACAATTACGGTCATTTTACCTATTTCTTCTCCGCCGAAGTCAGTGGAATCCTGGTTCCGACCGTGAATCACAGTACCATTTTCACCCCTCATCAGCAAACCTGTGCAGGCCATGGTCATGCCAAAATCATAAAACATGGAAACCGCCATGACCGCATCATAGGAAATACCCGCCCCTTGGGCAATTCCCCTGTATTCTTGGCGAAATCGTTCCGGCAGACGAGAGCAGATTTGCCTCCCCCTGAATTTGAGTCCGGCCGT
Source organism: Desulfobacula sp. (assembly GCA_018702715.1). GTDB lineage: Bacteria > Desulfobacterota > Desulfobacteria > Desulfobacterales > Desulfobacteraceae > Desulfobacula. Next base: position 1,985 of record JABIYQ010000625.1, read on the forward strand.
CAGTATCTTTTCCGGGATACCGATCTTCACAGCCCACCATTTAAATATTTTTTTGTAGGAGCCGAGCGATTTGAGGATTTCAGGTCTGAGCAGGGCACCATACTGAAGGCCCATTTCAAAATGGGTACCTTTAACTTCCAGCATTGGAGGTAATCCTGGATACCGATAACAAACACCTGCATGGAATGTTGATTTTACGCCTTCAGTCTGTATCAAATGGCTGACGCTCCTGATTTTACCTGGGAATGAGGCCAAGTGGAAAAAATAAATCGTTCCTATAGCCAATAACACAGCAATCAGACATCCCATGATTGTAAAAGACTTTAATTTTATCATTAGAAAGTTTTTATGTTTTTATCGGTTATATGCATATTCATGAATGAAGATTTATAGTTACCTTTTTTACATTATTCAAATTCAACGCGACTTTAATCTTATTCGCCAAATCGAGTTAATGTGTCGAATCCATATCTTGCAATAGACTGATGGCCCTTAAAAGTCAAGGCTACTCGCTTCAATCTGAATTTCCCAAATGCTTCTGTGTTCGAATGATATACATAAGGCAAATGAGTAATACCAAAGTGCGTAAAAATGGTATCATCCGTCACGAGCAAAATTTTAAATTGAGCGACAACTACCAAAAGAAGTGCTGGGTGGTCAGTATCAAGGCGGCGGTGAGAACTATAACGTGTAAAGTTCGCTTTCTTTAAATCTGCCCGGATACCACATCTGGTATAGACCAATCTTTCAGCTTTTAATGTGAAATTCAAATATATGGGAACCCGCATGACCAAATTCATCAAGACTCCATTACTGTATATGTATAGAATTTTATCTTTCATCTATAGCCAAAACAGTGAACTAAGAACTCATTCGAGCGTGAGAAACAAAAGCAAATATTATCTGATTTTTTAGAGATGATAGATTAAATTTATTGAACTAAACCTGAAGAAAAAAGGGGAGCAAACCACGATTTTTTTTATACGCTATGGGGATTGTATTTAAGTCCCTGATAATAAAGGTGTTCCACTGTTTCACGATGTTAAGGACAAGGTTTTTAAAATAGCACTCATGATGATCTTATACCACAGCTTGGCCAAAAGAAGAAACCTTCAATATGATCACAAAATCAAAAAATTTAGATCAGAGGTTGCTCCACCCCACCGCGAAGCGGTTTAGTTCAATTGGAGATACACTATAACTGAGCTGTCCAGATAATCGGATGAATCATTGTTTTTCTCGCTGCCTCTTCTTGTCCTTTTCTCTTGTTAATGCTAATGCATTCTTTTTAGCATGTAAGTTCAACCTCGAACGATGATTTTACCAGGAACAAGAAAAATACCCATAAAAATTATGTCCTCCAAAAAACGAATAATCAATATAGGGTCCCGGATAATGGAATCCTCCATAGTTGGACCAATATTAATGCTGTCTGCCGCAGTATTTTTTACTTTGATGAGCACCCTTGTGAAGCTCATGCCCCAGGGATATACCGTATGGCACTTGGGGTTTGTCAGGTGTTTCGGCGGTATGGTGGTATTGCTTATCTTTTTTGCGAACAAGAAAAATCCTTATAAAGGCCACAATATTCCCTTGCTCATCCTCCGGGGGGCCACAGGGGCCACGGCTTTTTTTGCGGTGGTTACGGCCGTACGCATCTTGCCCATCTCAACAGCTATTGTTCTGTTCTATGCCTACCCCTTGTTTGCCGCCCTTTTCGGGATTATGATTTATAAGGAAAAGATCTCTCTCAACCAGGCGGGATGTATGGCTGTTTTAGTTGCAGGAGTGGCGGTTCTCTTTGATTTCCAACTCACGGGAAATGTTTATGGCCAAATCATGGCCATCGCAGGGGCTGTCTTTGCCGGGTTGACCGTCACCCTGATTCGATCCTTGATGGAAAAAAATGGGCCTGTGATTATTTATCTTTATTTTTGTACTGTGGGGACACTTTTGACCCTGCCTAAATTTATCATGGAACCTATTATACCAACTTCAGCCCTTGAATGGGCCATGATTTCCGGGATAGTTGTTTTTTCTGTTTTGGCCCAGTTGCTCATGAACCAGGGATTTTTCTTTTGCAAGGGCTTTGAGGGAGGAGCCTATATGTCCAGTGAAACTGTTTTTACAGCCATTGTGGGCATTCTCTTTCTCAATGACCCGGTATCCTGGCGCTTCCTTGTCGGCGGGGTCCTTATAGTGGGAAGCGGGTTTGCTCTGAACTGGATAGGCAAAATAAAAGCAAAATAATGTCCCGAATAAAATATTTTTTATTGGAGAAAAAATTGATTTTGATCTGCTGCTATTCAGCGGAAATGCCAACCTTAGCATTTTCGCTGAATAGTAGCTAAAAAAAGGATGGCATTCCGAGCCTATCTTTTATTAATTCTTTTTGGACCGTTTAGGGAATGTCGGTTAATAAATTCAGGGCAGTGCTCAGAAGAGACCTCCCCCCCAAGGGTTTCAGGGGTTTTTTAAAAATAGATCCTACCTGTTCCATAAATTTATGGAACAGGTCGTTGTCAGACTCTAAAACAACAGACTACCGTTCCTTGCATCGTCTTATGGAATCTAACTTTGACAGCAATTTATGGATTCTTTCAAGGGGTGTTTTACCACCCGTCAAATACTCCGGCTTTTTGCCCATTTCCACATGGATGATTTCAAAAAAACACTGAACTGATAAATTGCCCGATCCCTTTGCTTAATAGATCTTGAAAAAAACGATTATTCTACCTATATATAGATTCAATAGGTGCCCTTCATAATTATCAAGTTTGAATGGTTCCAGACTTTTTGTGGGAAATAGCGTGTTATGAATTTTAATAATAAATTGCCCGTGACATGGAAGTTCTATCATGTTTGAAAAAAAGTTCAGTCTGCATGACAGACTCAATGCCAAAGATTTTGAGTTGATATTTGAATCAATAATGAAGCATTCAAAAGACGGTCTTTTTGTTGTTGACTCGACAGGAATGGTCGTTATGGTAAACCGTGCAACAGAAGAGATGTTTGATTTTAAAAGTTCCCAGGTTCTGGGTAGAAATGTTAAAGATCTGGTTGATGAAGGCTTTTATGAGCCATCGGTTTCCGCTTTGGTCATTAAACAGAAAAAAGCCATCTCCTTAATTCAAACCACCCGCAATAAGAAAAAAATCCTTTCCACGGGAATCCCCATTTTTAATACCCATGATGAAATATTGTTTGTACTTGTTAATGACAGGGATATATCACATATCAATCGCCTTGCTGAAACCCTTGATATTGAAGATATTCAACAAGAGAACCTGCGGATGGATTTTTCAGACCTGGGTCTTGCCGCAAACCATTTTGAAAGCATGGTGATAAAAAGCCCGGCCATGGAAAAAATTATCAGAACAGCCATCCGCGCATCAAAATATGATGTTCCCCTGTTAATCACCGGCAGATCAGGTGTGGGCAAGTCTATGATTGCAAAATTGACCCATCAATTATCCGATCGGCGGCATTTCCCCTTTGCCGATTTGAATTGTGGTTCAATAACAGCATCTCTTATTGAATCTGAATTATTTGGTCATGAAAGCGGCGCTTTCACAGGCGCATCTCAAAAAGGGAAAAAAGGTCTATTTGAAATAGCAGACAAAGGAACGCTTTTCCTGGATGAAATTGGAGAGATTCCACTTCCTGCCCAGGCAAAGCTGTTAAAAT
>JABIYQ010000627.1 GCA_018702715.1 Desulfobacula sp.
AAGCTAAATAATTAAAATCGTTTGACTTTTATTATCGATTTATTTAAATTTTCAGATAGTCTTGCATAATGTTTAAAATAGCAGACAATTTAAAAATTGACAATCCAAAAACAAGGCAATTTATAAAGACTATTTTATAAAATATTAAATTAAAAATCCTTATGCCAAGTTACTTGACAAATACATAAGGAATAAAGTATTTATCAAACAATTTTTAATAACTAATTTAACTGAAAAAATAAGTTTTAGTTGCAGGAGTAGAATTTATGGCATTAACCAAAACAATCATTGCTGAAAGAATTCAGGAAAAACTTAATCTATCTAGAACAACTACCTATGAAATCATGGAAGAATTTCTAGAAATCATGAAGGAAACCATTGAAAATGGTGAAGACATAATGATTAGTGGTTTTGGGAAATTTTGTGTGAACGAAAAAAAGGCCAGAAAAGGCAGAAATCCTGCAACGGATGAAGAAATGACATTACCGGCCAGAAGAGTTGTAACCTTTAAATGCTCTGGGAAATTAAGGGATCTGATCAATTCTTAAAACTGATTCTTTTTAACCATGCAATTTTCAGAACAATTTATCACCATTGTCATCCTTGTAACGCTGGCAGGCAGTTATCTAATTGGTACTATTGCAGATTTTCTAAATCTTAATAATCTAAATCAACCCCTCCCAGCAGAATTCAATAATCACTTTGATCAAAAAAAATACAGTGATTCCCAGAATTACCTTAAGGCAAATACAAAATTTGGATTTATCACATCAAGTGTCGACCTTGTGATTATCCTTTTGTTCTGGTTTTCAGGCGGATTCCAAATGATTGATTCATTTGTAAGATCATTTGATTTTAACTCCATTATTTCAGGCCTTTTTTTTACAGGTATCCTGATATTTTTAAAATTTGTGATATCCCTGCCTTTTACCCTGTATACTACCTTTGTGATTGAAGAAAAATTTGGATTCAATAAAACCACTCCCAAGCTTTTTATTACCGATCTTATTAAATCTATTATTCTCCTTGTCACCCTTGGAGGGATACTTTTATCAACAATTTTGTGGTTCCTGGAATTTGGCGGCCAATGGGCCTGGATCATGTGCTGGACAGCAAGCACGCTTTTTCTACTTGTTGTTCAATATATTGTTCCCACCTGGATTATGCCTTTATTTAACAAATTCACTCCCCTTGAAGATGGACCCTTAAAAGAATCCATTATCAGCTATGCAAAATCAATTGATTTTTCACTTTCCAATATTTTTGTCATGGACGGGTCAAAAAGAAGCAGCAAATCCAATGCATTTTTTGCAGGCTTTGGAAAAAACAAACGAATTGTTTTATTTGATACCCTGATTAAGGAACAGTCTATTGAAGAGCTGGTATCTGTTCTTGCCCATGAAATGGGCCATTTTAAAAAAAAGCATATTATTAAAAGAATGGTTTTAGGTATTTTCCAAATGGGATTTATTTTTTATCTTATTTCCATATTTATTTCCCATGAAGGCTTGTTTCATGCTTTTTTTATGGAGGAAATTTCCATTTATGCCGGCTTGATTTTTTTTGGCATGTTATATTCTCCCATAGATCTGTTTATATCCATTCTTTTTCAAATATCATCAAGAAAAGATGAATATGAGGCTGACCTTTTTGCTGCAAAAACGATTAAAAACAGCCAGCCCTTAATTAACGCCTTAAAAAAACTGTCAGCCCATAATCTTTCAAATTTAACACCCCACCCTTTTTACGTATTTTTAAATTATTCCCACCCACCTGTGCTTGCCAGAATAAATACATTAAAATCAGTATAATCAACTATCCAAAAACGCGTTAATGGCATCCCAGAGCTTGCGTTTGATTTTGGCTTCCTCGAATAAAAGCTCATGAAATGCCCCTTTAATAGAAAGAAAAGTGCAGTCAGGTAATTTTTTGCTCAATTTTTCCTGGGCTTTTGTGGATACAATTGAATCATTTTGGGCATTGATCATCAATATGGGGGTGGTAATCTTGTCGATTACAGCTTCTTGCTTTAAAATATTAATGGATTCAAAAGCCGCATTCAGCCAACCCCATGTGATACCACCGACGGCAAGGTCTGAATTTTTAGCAATCTCATCATGTAAAATCCAATACGCTTTTGGGTCATGGCACAAATTATTGCCTTTAAATCTGGCATCTTTAATAGAATAATCTCTTGAGCCAGGGGTATATTTTTGTGCAAAAGATGTTTTAGACAATTGCTTTGATAATAATTTTGATACAGGCTTCACCATTTTCGGTAAAGTGATATCGATCATGGGTGAAACAAGGATTGCTTTTTTAATTTTTAAAGGATGCTTTTTCATGAATCGAAGAGCAATATGTCCACCCATGGAATGTGCCAGTATATAAACCGGCAATCCTTGAGATTCTATTCCCTTTGAATAGAAAGCTTCAAGGTCATCCACATAATCATCAAACCGGTTTATATGGCCCTTACACCTGTTTTCAAGTTCCCGGGAAGACAAACCCTGCCCCCGCCAGTCCGGACTTACAATCGTCCATCCTTTATTTTGCAAATATTTTGCAACCTCTTTATATTTTTCAATAAACTCGGATCTGCCATGCAATAAAAGGACAAGGCCTTTTGCAGGTTTTTTGGAATTTTTCGCTACCCCATACCGAAGACTTAAATTTTTTTTTATTGAAAAATAATGATAGGCAAATATCGCGTCATCAAAAAGGTGGTTGTTATCTGTCATGGAATTGTTTAAATCTTAAATGGAAATTTTTATATTCATTGAAAATTCATACCAATTTTTCATAATTTAATTGATTTGAATCCAATACTATGAAATTTTATTTTTTTTAACAAGTGGAAAAAGAAATCTTAAAAAAAATCCAATGAGAAAACAAACCCTATGAAAAAATTGATTGTTACAGCAGACCTGCACGGTAGTTATAGTTCATGGCTAACCCTGAAAAATCTTTTGGGCCCTTTGGATGAACTTGTCATTGCCGGAGATCTGTTTGATACAAAATATGGTAATTTTACCCATATTGATTTTCAACCTGAATCCATAAAAAAAGATTTGATGGATTTTAATCACAGGTTTTTTTATGTCTATGGAAATTGCGATTCTATTTCTTTTTTTCCAGGGTTTGAAACTTTTCTGGAGTTTAGCTGCTTCAACAAAAAATTTTTTGTTTCCCATGGTCATCGTTTCTGCGAATATTCTTCAAATATCGATATTATAATCCAAGGTCATACCCACCTTAGTTCTCTAGAAAAAAGAAATGGGCAGATCTTTATGAACCCGGGATCCATAACCTGTCCTCGGAATGGAATATATACCTATGGTGTAATTGAAAACAATTGTGCAAGCATTATTGAACTTAAAACTGGAAATAAAATAGTTACCATAAACTTATAAATTGCCTGCAAAAATGATGGCAAAGTGATACCATGAAACATCATTCTCAAAAAGGAGGCTTGATGAAAAACAAAGGGAACCTATCTGCTTGTGTTGGGCAATGCCCTGATTTCGATGCCTGGTTTACTGCTTTTTTCCTTAAAAACAGCTTAGACCCCTTTGCCTATCCAACCAAGGTAGGCTCAAAAGAACAAATAGAATTTATGGTCTTTCTTGAGAATGAAGAGCGATATTTCCCCTGTTCCGATGAAATGTTTGAAATAATCATGTCCAGAAAATATCCTCCTTTTTTAAAAAAGCAGTACCAGCAGGTACTGGACAAAACCATGGCCATGATTGATGAATTAATAGACTCTGATTATGAAAACCGATTTTTAAAAGCATTGATCAAGATAAAATATGATGATGAAATCAGAACATGTCTTCTCATTCCATCCCGGCTTGAAAAAAAATTACACAAAATCTTTTTAAGCCGCACACATATTGAAAATCCATATTCAGAAGATAAAGAATTGATAAATAGAAAAATTAAAAACTGTATAGATTCTGAAACTGTAAAAAAAGCATTAAATCAGATAGATGACTCATTACAAACGATTCAAAATCTATCCCTGTTTGAAATAAGAGAAAAAATCAAAGAGATTGAATTCCAAAGACGGTTGACCTTGATCACGCAAAACAGCCTTTGGGCCCATGAAAACTCAAAAATTCCTTTGTTATCCAAAATTAAAAAAATCTTTAAAACCCCTATCAAAGGAAATGGTCTTGCACCATTAATGGCGCTTGTCAAAGCCAGGAAGCAAAAAATCCTCTGGCTTGCCGATGAATCCAGCGAAGTTGTAGTAGATTTGACAATCGCAAAATTTCTTGCAGATCTCGGGCATGCAGTTATTTTCGCTGTAAAGGAAGCCCCTTTCTTTAAAAAAGTATGTCTTGCAGATACCAGAACAGATCCAGTACTCGTGAAAATACTTGAAACTGCACACTTTATCCATGAAAAAACCATAAGCAAAAACAATCTGGTAAAACTTTTAAAACATGATAAAAATATCTATGTGGTATCTGATGGAACCAGAGAGAATTTAAATCTTTTGCTTGTTTCTACAACTTTTTCGAGAATTTTCAAAGAGGTGGATTGTGTGATATCAAGGGGCAACATCCAAAAAAAAAGATTAATTGATACACACTTTAGATTTACCCAGAACATCATCAATATCAGCCTTGATAAAAAGACATTGATGATCACCTATAAGCCCAAACACCCTTCCTTTATCAAATTTTCCCATAAGGACCTGGAAGAAAAAGCCAATCAAATAATTGATCAAATGGAATCTGCCAAGAATAAAGGCATGACTATTATGTTTTACAGCGGTATCATCGGTTCCATTCCTGGAAAAATTGATGTAGCAAAAAAAATAATGAGTACTTTTATAAACTATTTACATAAAAAATCTTCCGACCTTTTTATTATCAACCCGTCTTTCCATTATGAACCCGGCATGGATGCGGACGATCTAATGTATATGTGGGAGATTGTTCAAAGAAGCTCATATATAGATATATGGAGATTCCAGACATCGGATGATATTGCCAAAAGTTTTTCTCTCATGAACCAAAAGGTTCCACCGGAATGGATTGGTAAGGATTCAACTTATAGTACGGGTTGTACCATAGAAATGAGAATAGCCCAGGATGTTCAAAGAGAAAATCCGGAAATGCAACTCATTGGCCCCTCTATAGACAAATTCATGCGCCGGAACGAATATGGGGTTGGATCCATGTATGACCAGCGACTTGCAAATTCATAATATCATATTTTCAATTGTTAATGTTGTTATAACAAAACAATTAAGAATCGTAAAATCTCTTGTTTAAAAAATAATACTGGCACAGACTTAAAAAAGCCGAAACAGCCAGTATGCTATCAAGGAGAAATCCACTTTAAAAGAGCTTTGAATAAAAATAGAAAAACAGGCCGGAAGGTATACTCCCGACCTGTTTTTTTGGGTTTAATGAATGGTTATGGGAGGATTACTTCTTCCACCAGCGTTCACCAACTCTCATTCCATCCAGGGCCATGGCCGCAGACAGAGGTCCATGTGCAAATTTATCTGAACTGGATTCAACCATCTGGTTGAACATCGGAACTATAGTTCCGCTGTCATTTCTGCAGATTTCCTGCATATCATAGTACATTCTTCGACGTTTTTCTTTATCCAGCTCTGCTCTTGCAGCGACCAAAATTTCATTGAACCGTTTATTGTCCCAGTGGGTATCATTCCATGGGGCACCTGCTGAGTATACAACCGAGAACATCATATCTTCAATGGGAAGACCTCCCGTGATATGAACCACAGGACTTTTTTGATACAGTTTCAATTTTTGTTTTAAGATTCACTTTAATTTATCTCTAATTATTGGGTTTATTATTTGTTTTCAACAAAATCCGCCAGAGCCTGCTGCGTTTCCGGTGAATTAAAACAATGCATTTCAAATTCTTTTTCAAATGTAAGGGTATTTGCAAAGGTTGATTCAGCTGCCATGTGAAATTCCCGCTTGGAATAGGCAACGCCTAATCTCGGCATGGATGAAATATTCTGCGCCAGTTTTTCGGTTTCTTCCATCAGATGATCTTGATCAACCACTAGGGTTGCCAACCCAATCCGTTCAGCTTCAACAGCATTGATCATCTCACCTGTCAGGATTAAGTGCATGGCACGGCCCATTCCGATTATGCGAGGCAACAAATACGTCATTGCACTAGTGGGGCTTAGTCCAATTTTTACGTCTGGTAATGAAAATTGCGATTTATCCGAAGCGATTCTCAAATCACAGCTAAGAGCCAGTTCAAAACCTCCTGCCAGGGCATAACCATTGATTGCAGCTATAATCGGTTTGCTCAGGGAATGCATTTTATGACTTAAGAGTTGGAACAAATCCAGGCATTCTCCCAGTTCTTTTTTTGAAGCTCCATGCATATCCTTAATATCCCCACCGGCTGAAAATGCTCTTCCTGAACCGGTAAGGACAAGAACACCGATCTCATCGTTACCGGCTACGTTTTCTATAATTGAAATCAGTTGTCTTAACATATCATTGTTTATTGCATTTAGAACATGCGGACGGTTAAGTGTTGCAAAGGCAACAGCCCCCTTTGTTTCATATAAAACAGTATCAGTCATTTTTTCCTCCTTTTTTTTGCGTCAAGCGCTTTTAACTCTTTTTTCAAAACTTTACCGGTATTGCCTATGGGTAATTCAGTTACAAATTCAATTTCTTTGGGATAGGCCCAAGCCTCCAATTTATTACGAACATGATCTTTTATTGATTGTTCAAGTTCAGGAGAAATCGAAACATTTTTTTTGAGAATGACATAGGCTTTTACCACTTCTCCTTTTATTTCATGGGGGATACCGATTGCCGCTGCCATTTCAACAGCTTCATGTTTCATGATCACATCTTCTATTTCTCCGGGACCCACTCGAAAACCGCTGGTTTCGATAACATCGTCTTCACGGCCAACGAACCAGAAATATCCGTTTTTGTCTTTATATCCGAAATCGCCAGTGAGAAACCAATCGCCATTATATCTTTTTTGGGTTGCTTTTTGATTTTGCCAGTATTCCAAAAATAGACTCGGATCTGGTCTTTGGATCGCAATTTCTCCATATTCCCCGGAAGCGACTTCATCTCCTTCCGGGTTGATAATCCCCACTGTATGGCCTGGGATGGCACGCCCCATTGAGCCCGGGAAAACATCCATGATGGCTGAACAGTTTGATATGGTGAAATCGCACTCTGTCATACCGTAATTTTCATTAAATTCAACTCCCAGGGCTGACTTACCCCACTCATACAGATTATCTCCCATTGTCTCCCCGCCTATGGTAATGGACCTCAATTCATCCAGGTTGTAATGGTCTTTGGGGAATGGCACTTCTTTTCGAATCATTCGGATGGCAGTGGAGATAGCAAATATTACACTCACTCCATACCTGGAAATGATTTTTAAGGCTTCATGGGGATCAAAACGGCCGGTTCGCCTGTTTTCAACAATGGTCATCCCGAAGTGAAGGCATGGGTAAAGAGCAGCAAAAGACCCTGCAATATAACCCCAATCGCAATGAGTCCATAAAAGATCTCCTTTCTGCGGGAAAAAATTCAATGCAAAACTGAAATTAACAACCTCAGCCAATAATAGGCGATGGGCATGAAGGGCTCCTTTGGGTTGTCCGGTCGTCCCTGATGTATAAATGATGATGGCCGGGTCTTCTGCAAGTGTTTGAACCGGTATAAATTGTCTATTGCCTTTATTTAATATTTCATAAAAATCAATGACATCTTGTTGATCACCGGGATTGATAACAATTATTTTCTCTAGGTCAGGAAGTTCTGATTTTACTTCCAATACTTTATGTAAATTATCCTGATCCGTAACGATTATTTTTGCACCGCTGCTTTGAAGACGGTATTTAACGGCTAACGAACCGAATAATTCCAAAAGAGGCAACAAAATTGCACCAGACTTATAAACTGCCAGGTGAGTGAACAATGTCTCAGGGCACGATGGTAACAATACAGCCACGCGGTCCCCTTTTTTTAAATTAATAGACTTAAGGCCATTGGCAAGGCGGTTAGATTGAATCATTAATTCCCAATAGGTGTATTTATGTTCTCTTTGGTTCTCATCAACATATATCAGAGCCAAACGGGACTTATCACTAGCCCATTTATCACAAATATCAACACCGATATTATATTCTTTGGGGATATCCCATTCAAAATTATTGTATACCTCTTCATAGGTTTCGCCAGTAAACATGAAAGTCTCCTATCTAAATATTTAAGCAAATTCCCAGATCCATTTAAGGATCCAATCCGTCAACTTTTACCCATTCCGGCTTTATTTGATCTTTGGTGATTTAAACAATAGCACCTTTTATTTTTAAGCAAAAGATAGAAAAAAGATGGAATAATGACTGTTATTTCCCGTCATTAACTGTTAAGAATAAACATCTTTTAAAACCACATAATCATTTTGCTTAAATTTGTTCACTTTATGATTAGTCCTTAAAGCTTATAGAGGACCATAAAAAAGGCCCCGGTATAGACCGGGGCCTGTTAAACCATAATTATTAATAATTTATCTTATTCTTTAATCGATTTACGCTTGCAATTTCAATATCAAGCAGTTCAGCAATTCTTGCTTTTGCCTCAATGCCCTTGGCACAACCCGGGACAGACGTTATGATTCCGATGTCCAGCTCCTCGCGGACCTCTCTCATTACAAATACATCCGACAGGTCGGATGGAGAAATCTTTAGCTTTTTGGCAACATAGGCTTTTGCATCGTTGATCCGCATCTTGCGGGTCATCTGCATTCGGGCTACCAGATCTCCGGCAGTCCTGATTCCACCCATTCCTGCTGCCACACCGTGAGCTATTGACATCCCCATAGGATCTCCAACGCCTATCTACAGACCAT
>JABIYQ010000289.1 GCA_018702715.1 Desulfobacula sp.
AAATCCGGTGTTTGATAAAAACTGGAGAAGCAGTTCCATTCTTCTTTTCCTAATTATTGTGTGTGTTTCACCTGAAAGCTATTCACAACGCCCGGTCTTATTGGGAATGGCGCTCATAACTTTAATGTTAGTTTGTCGTTGTTTCTTAGTAGCGTTTGTGAGTCATTATGTTCCAATTGTGAGCGTTTATCCGTTCCAAATAAATAACCCCTCACCTTCACGTATCAGTGTTCCGGCATCTCTGAGACGGCTAACCGTCAGAATAGGGTGCGGAAAATTGTTTTGCTCAGCAACCTGGTAAAGATCGCTCAACTCAAAAGGTTGTTCAAGTTTGTCAATAAGCATTTGATAGATTTTGGCTGTTTCCAAAATGTCGTTTGGTAATATCTTGGGAACAGATATCTCATCCTTGCTTTTGACCCCACTCTTAACTGGGGGTTCTGTGGTCTGTTTAGCTTTTTTGTCAAAGATGGCGACCAGCTTATGCAGTTGTGAGATGATAATGGACAGGATGATTAATCCCGACATTACTATCAGCGGTCCGGTAATGGCCATTGCCCAGCCATTATAAGCACTTATGGCTTCTAATCCGTACAAAATTTTGATCCTCCTGTCTCATTTATTGTGATCCTGTTGGTATAGTTCGCCGTTCTGAGGCGATTTTATCAATTTTTTTCATTATTTTTTCGCCTAGGGCATTATCTCCCTGGATCAGTTCAAAAAAATCCCTGCTCGATATTTCCAACACCTCTCCGTCTTTTTTGGCTGTAACGGTTCCTGTATAGTGGAATGGATGGATAACTGTAGACCAGCCCATCACCTCACCTATCTGCTCTAAAATAATCGAACGATCTCCTTCGAAAGCGACCTCATAAGTTCCGGAGAGGATAATAAAGAAAGTGAGCGCCGGAGTACCTCGTTCAATTATGACCTCGCCGGCCTCGACAGTTCTGGATTTAAGCGCTGCTGCACACGATTCCAACTCATGTTGCTTAAAATCTAGAAAAAAATCGAGGGGTTTGAGAATATGGGCATCAATACTCATAACTGGCTCCTTATACTTGATACAAGCCTGTTTATTCCATTATCTTCAAGCTCGCTGAATATAGGTAATTTGCTTAAATTTTCTTTTATATTATTCATTATTCCCTGTAATATTACCACCAGTTGCCATATATTCACATTAAAAACTGTTTATTCAAACATATTTTGTAAGGCATGTCGATAGGAAATGCTATTATATAGCCTTATAATTATGTTTTATAGAATGAACCATACTTTTTTAAATAATCGAACTAATACAGATAGGAACTTGCTTTTTGTTAACCAAAACATAAAAAAATCTTCCAAACCTGAAATATTACCTCCAACCTGATACAGCTACAACATGTTGTAGCTGTATCAGGTGAATGCAAATTAAGTCAAACAAAAAAAGCAAGGACGTAAAACATTTGAAAAAACATATTGGCATTTCCCAAAAATTTCTGAAACACATTAAATTTTAGCTGTTTTTGAGTATCTTCAGTATTTCAATTTTATAATCGTTCGGAACATTTTTGACTCAGACATCATTCTTTTTCTCCCTATTGTAAAAAAGGTAGACAAATGAGAAAAGAGCAGCTATCAGATATAATCTGGGCAATAGTTCAACATCATTCCCATACCTTAGCAAGAAAAATCCCATTAAAGCAAAAACAGCGAGAAAAAACTGAGAAAAATAGCTTTTGATAAAGATATATTCATGAGCAGTAGTGGATTTTGCCAAATCAAAAAATCGTTTATTAAAAGCAAGTCTGAATATAGAGGTGCAAAAGGTTATTATTGCAAGGATCATAAGAAGAGAGACGGTGTTCAATTTTTGGGACAACACTCCCCTTAGAATCCATGAAAGACTATATAGGCAGACTGCGGCTGTATACATAATATTTTTAGGCAAGCGGTCTATGCTATTTTTTATAATTATAAAAATGGCTCCAAAGATCACCATGAGTAAAATAACAAGCAAACCAAGCTTCCAATAGCTTTGCTTGACAATCAGAAAAAGTGAAATCATCCAGAAATAGCTCTCAAGGTAAAGAAAAATACCATCCACGGCAAATATAAATCTTGAATTGAAGCGATCTTTGTATCCTGTCACGAATCTGAAACTAAGCGGAGCTGCTGATACTATACCGGTATCAAGTTTTATTTTGCCGGCCTTTAGCACAAAAATTATGGCAGATACTATAACAATACCAGCAGAAAATATATAAACAGATAAAAAATCCGATTTTTCCAGCATTGCTCCCCCGGCAAATATCCCTGTTTTTAAAACGATAAGGATAAAAATCTGGAAATTTCCAAATTTTTGTCCTGAATTTTCTTGTGTTATTGTATCAAGAAAGAGAAGCCTTTGAATCATCCAGAAGTTACAATTGAAAACACCATTGAAGAATCCGGAAATGATAATGAAAATTATGTCCTTTTCCATAAAGAACAGGGTAATAAGGGTCATCTCACTTAAAAGGGAAAAGACGATGAGATATCTCAAAGATAGATATTTGGAAACCCTGTCCCAAAGATACAGGCTTGTGAAAAAACCAATTCCAGTGATCCCGATAAAAAAGCAAATCTGTGCAAGAGAGAACCCGGCTTCATAAAGATATACTGGAATATAAAAGGGAAACAACCCGATAAGGAAAGAATGCACACCAAGAAAAGAATATAAACCGCGAGCCTGTAGGGTCATTTTATGCAAGGGTAAATCCATTAGGGTAAATCCATTAGGGCAAATCCATTTTAGAATATATCTTTCTGCTGTATTTCAAGCCGATTTAAGACATCATAAAAGTGACTAAGTTCTTGTTTTTTCCCATAACGCGGATAATGGTGCATTTTTAAATATGGCCTGGAATTGACTTCAAGAAATATCACACGTTGATCAGTATATGGAAAGTCTATTCCTTTTTCAAAAATAGCATCAATTCCTAAGATGTTGGCATTAAAATAGGGAATGATTTTCAGGAAAAGTTCCCTGTTTTGTTCATGCATGCTGTCTGTATCAAGGGTTTCAATGATGCCGCCCGGTGCAAGGGCAACACGGTTATAAAGGGTAACCATTTCTCCTTTTGATGGTATGGATGTAAAACAAAGACTGCTTTTTTTCAGGAACCTGGCCGTTCTTAAATTTTTTCCAATTGGGTGGATAACTGGATAAAGCGCCATCTTCTCTCGTAGGTCATTTTCCCTGTCTATAAGCTCTTCTATGCTTGAGTTCCCGTCCCCAATTACAAATGGCGGATATCGTCTGATGACGGACATTATTTCATCCTTTACCACCACAACGCGATAATTTTTTCCTTTAAGATACTGCTCTATTACTGAACTCGGCCACCATATTTTAACAAGTACAATGGCTTTGAGCAATTGAGTATAGTTGTTAATGGGGAAATGACTGCCCCGGGAAAAACCGCTTACATTTGGTTTTACAACAATGGGAAATCCATATTTTTTTGCAAACAAGAAAGGTTTAACAAGGCCCCAGAAAATTTCACCCCTTGCATGGGGTATACCATTTTGAGAAAATATTTCTCTGGCCTGTTTTTTGGAACGACAGCTTTTTCTTGTGGATAGCGAATTGTAATTGCTACAGCCGCCAAGAAATTTTTTATCAACCCATGAATAGATTATTCGTTTCAAAGATTTCATAGTTTAACCTTATAATGTGCTTTTGTTTTTTTTAAAAAAATGTTTTCACCTGTTTCATTTTTGGGAATATTTTTTACAAGTTTTGCAGCAAGTAACATCGTTAATTTTATAATCTTCTTTTTTTCACATGAGTCAACATTTTCAGCAAGCAGAACAAGTGGCATTGGAAGAAAAAGATTTATTTCAATAATGTAAAATTTTTTATTAAAGATTTCTTTTATATTATTTGCCTTTAACCCGATCCTTGCCACGCGAAATTCTCCAATATTTCTCAAAAGAGACCAGATGGTCTGTAATTCTTTTGCGCTAAGAGTCTTTGTTATATCTACATAGCCGGTACAGGGGTTATGTATTGAATTTATTGGATGGCTTTTCAAACAGGTGTTTGTTACCTCGGTCACAGACAGAAAGTCATAATTGTCGTGGTTGTCAGGAGAACGTAAATAATATATCTCAAACTCTTTTTCTCCAGAGGCTGCATCCTGAACTATAAAGGGCATGTCTTGTGTTTTGGAAACAGCCTGAAACCCTCTGTATTCATTTTCGTTATTTGCACGAATAATACCATTGGAATTCTGGCCCCATTCAGGCTTTATAAAAACAGGGTAAGCCTTTGGGGGGTGATCAGGATCATAGTAGTATTGTTCAAGTCTCCAACGATGGGGAATGATTGTGTCCATGTCCAGTTTTGAAAATATACCTTTTTCTTTATTAAAAAACATGCTGTTTAGTTGAAAATAATTCCATGGAAGGGCACGGTGGCGCATACAGGCCCATAGAAACCAGAAAACCAGAGAAATGTGTGGATAGACTTTCAAAATGCTATCCTTCCCGGCTGAATATTTCACCCTTCATCGCATCATCAGAGGGAATATGGATGCTGAGGGTTTCTTCAACCGCCTTTACCTGGTGAATATGATTATCAAAGGTTCCTGGCTTTCCAGTGGAAGAGGAAAACTGAGATTTGGATGTGCTTATCTGGGCCTCTTCCCGAGGTTTCGATAAGTATAGTGCCAAATGTGTTCCGATTCTCCTCAGCATATTACTCCATATCATACCTTCAAGGTTTTAAGGACCCGGTAATACAGAAATCACGTGGCCCATAAATTTCAAATAATTGATGACAGCCTTTGATACGCATTGTTCAGTTTAACAAATTCTTCGTGGGAGCCACCCGTATCAGGGTGAACCTGTCTTGCAAACCTGCGGTAAAGTTTGGATAAGTTTTTTTTTGTCATGGTTTTAAGCTCTTTTTTGGTTATATTAAAAATTTTGCAGGCTTTATCCGTGGTAATGGATTTTTTGGGCCTGGGCTTAAAAGAACGATGCCGGAACATGAAGCTTTTGGCAAAATCATCCAATAGTGTTGTGTCTGCGTAAGAATGATCAAAGAACATTATGCTGTAGCGGATCATGTACTCATCAAGATGAGTGTCTTTGTTAAAAATCTCAATATTCAGTCGACAGATTTCTTTGGAAAAATATTCATCCACTTTTTCCTGGTCAAGGACATGGGGCATTGTCTTTGCCATAAACCCTGAAAAAAAACTCTGGAGATCAAAAATTGTATAAACATAGGATTTTAACTCATGGGTTTTTAATGAAAATTCCTGTTTGAGAAAATACTGCTCAATTTCGTCCCTAGATTGATGGATAAGGTCTTTAAACAGAACCGCAGGCATGTTTTCCACAGGGTCTTGATCCATATTTCCAAATTTTAAAAAGTGAGTTCTTCTCTTGTCAAAATTGTGGACTCGGGCAGCGATCTGATTTTTTTCTCTTTTGGTTAAATTTTTGTGATGCTTATTTGAGGATCGACTTTTAAAGTTTTCAATAGCCCGTCTGATATCCGCCCTGATCCAGGGCCAGAATAGATCCTCTATCTCATCAGAATCATAGTCTGCACCAGATTCAGACAGGATATCTTCCATCTTTTCATCAAAATAAAATGCATTGCCACCGGGATATTTAACAAACAAAGACGGATCTGAACCCAGATCAAACAGATCCCTGAAAGTCAATTGTGAATCAATGATACAAGATTCCCTTATAATATACTGTGACTGCCCGTGATTTTTTTTATACGCAATATACATGATTAAAATTATACAGAATAATTTATAGAACAATACTATTCAAAGTTGTGAACAAAAATAAAATCATTTTCAGCTTTAGCGCTATGACAGTTGACGCACCCTTTTGGCTTTCCACAGGGTTTAAAATGTGATTCGCCGTAATGATAATCCTCTTGAGTTATTTTTTATATGACAGAGTTTTTAATTTAACCAGCCGATACTTTCTTGTACCAAGACCTATTTTTTGGGCATAGTCAAGTTGATGCTCCCAGTCAACATCAGGGTAAAGGCCTTTAAATTTGTCTTCACCCGGTTTCAGGTTTGTTTCTAATATAGTTCCGGGCAAGGCTTCCTGCTGGTTCACAAGGTCAGCGGAGGCCTGGTCAATGGCTACAGGGTCTTTTGATGCAAGAACTCCTATATTATTGACAATGGGGGATTGGTTATAGGACAGACAATCGCATTTAGGTGAAATGTCTGTAATAAAGTTGATGAAAAGAGATTTTTCTTTTTTATTTTTAAGAACCCCAAGAGTGTATTCCATCATTTTTTCCAGGAAAACTGGAACAGTCTGATTCCAGTTGATATTCACTGATTCGGTTGGACACCTGACAATACATTCGCCACATCCAATGCATTTGTTTTTATTAATATAGGCTTTTTTTCCTTTAAAATTAATGGCTCCGGAAGGACAATGCTTTTCACATTCACCGCAGCCAATACAGGTTTTTCTTTTTATTTTGGGGCAGACATTGGAGTGCATGTCAAGTTTTCCCCTTCTAGAGGCACATCCCATGCCAATATTTTTTAATGTTCCGCCAAATCCTGAAAGCTCATGACCCTTAAAATGGGCAACAGAAACCAGGGCATTAGCATTAACAACTTCAGAACCGATAAAAACATTACTACAGTTTTTTTGATTAACGTTTATTTTTGTTTCACTCTTTCCCATGAGTCCGTCGGCAATAATAATGGGTGCGGTATCCATTGAGGAGTAAGAAAATCCGTTTTCTATGGCTGTGTGAATATGGGAAACAGAGTTTGATCGGGTACCCACATAAAGCGTATTGGCATCCGTGAGAAAAGGACTTGCCTTGTATTTTTTGATGGTCTGGATGATTTTTCTGATAAAGACAGGACGGATATACGCAGTATTTCCCTGTTCGCCAAAATGGATCTTTACTGCGGTCAGATCATTGTTTACTAAAATATTTTTAAGACCTGCTCTTTTAACAAGTCTTGTAAGCTTTTGTGGAAGATTCTCTTTTGAGGTGGTCTCTAAATCCATGAAAAAGACATCGGCAGTCATTGTTCTCTCCAGGCAGGGGTTAGTTTAAATAGTGTTTGAACGAAAACTCATCCACCTACTGCATTGCTGCAAAATCCTGCCAAATTATAAATCGGGCCTCATGTACAGTAGTACACTCCGGTTTCAAAATTTATTGCGCCTTGTATATGGGCAACTTTTTGCCCAAACACGGGGTTTTCGGTCAGGCACTAAATATTGAACTTTTAAAATACGTTAATATGCTGAAAATTACAATATGCCCGGGGAGAATTTAATAAAAGATTATAAAAATTAGCTGATAACCCTACCTTTGGAGATAAAAATATCTGTTTTGATAAAGGTCACAAACCCAAATTATTTTGTTTTTAAACGTTCTCCACCCGGATCATTTTTTTATTTTATCATTGACATATAAATATAAACACGTATAGTTCACATTATGAACTATATGGAACTAAAAAATACAGATGTAACTGAATATCAGCTTTATGAATTTGAAAATTTAATAAATATTCTGTTTCAGTGCTGCCAGGAAAGACTTCAGTACCAGAGTAGGGCATTTCATCTTCCAGATGCTGAACTCCGTTGTTTGATGTTTTTTAAAGATGAAAAATATCTGACATCAAAAAATATCTCATTGAAGATGAATGTGGGGAAAAGCCGCATGACAAAAATCACGGCAGGTTTGCAACAAAAAAATTTGATACGTCGTATCAAAGACCCTGAAGATGCGCGAGTTTCATTGATCAGTCTTACTGCTTCAGGCAAAGAGAAACTTGATCAGATCAAGGCGTTTCAAAATAATTTGCACCGCCTTGTATTGTCACAGGTCAGTGACCATGAAAGGAAAAATCTATTGACAAGCCTGGATCTTTTAAAGTCATGCATGGAATCGGGTAAGGAATTTATGACAGGGGTTTTATAACTGCTGTTTACACAAAAAAATTTAATCATATAGTTCATAGCATGAACTATAAAATCACATTTGGAGGAATAAAATGGAAGAATTGCAAAAGCAGATTGATGAACTAAAGGCGCAAATGGGGGGCATTGATGCCAAAATTGCAAGCAATAAACTATCTATGATCGTATTTAGTGGAGATCTGGACAAAGCACTTGCCGCATTCATAATTGGAACAGGCGCTGTGGCCATGGGAATGGAAGTTGTTATGTTCTTTACTTTTTGGGGGACACCCATTCTCAGGGCAAAGGATAAGAAAGCAAAGGGCAAAGATCCTATCAGTCAAATGTTTGGTGCGATGCTGCCAAAAGGAGGATCAAAACTGAAACTTTCCAATATGAACATGGGTGGTGCCGGTACTGCCATGATGAAAAGCTTGATGACAAAGAAAAATGTTGCATCAGTGGAAGAGATGATTGAGATGGCAGGTGAGCTTGGTGTTAAAATCTATGTGTGTGAAATGTCCATGGATCTTATGGGATTCAAACCAGAAGAGATAATAGATTACCCTGGCCTGACCTATTGCGGTGTTGCAAAATTTCTTGAAGAAGCTGTCAATAGTAAGGTTCAAATGTTTATTTAGTGTTTGAACGAAAACCCACCCATCTACTGCGTTACT
>JABIYQ010000651.1 GCA_018702715.1 Desulfobacula sp.
CAGGATCTTTTTTCACTTTTTCTTCAACCTTCTTTAGATTGAGATAGCAGGAACTACAGGGTACCACCACTTGATCGCAATCGTCCACTCTCTCAGCAATCGCCAGCACACGGGCCGGCAGTGCCAATGACAGCAGGTAACTGACAGATTCTGCAGCAGTAGCACCGCAACAGGTCCAGTCAGGAAGTTCGGTTAGAGAAACGTCCAAAGAATTTAACAATGCGCGGGTTGACAAGTCATACTCACGAGCAGGCCCTTCAAGTGAGCAGCCCGGATAATAAAGATAATTCATATTTTGCCCTCTACTTCTTTGACCTTGCGAAATAAAACATCTAAGATACCTTTCTCTTTTAAAGCGTTCCCAAAAGGCAGCTTGCCTTTACCCATCAATTTCATTCCCAGGGGGGCATACTTCAGAAAAACTAATGGGTTTTTTGTTGAAATCAAATAATTTGTCATCAATTCTATTTCGTTGACACGGCCGTGACAGCAGACATTTTTAACGAAATATTTATAAAAATTCATGCTGCTCTTGTGTTTTTTCAGGTTAGTTTTTACAGCGATCTCTTTGAGTTTTGCCATGGCTTGTGTCAATGGCAGCCCTCGCGGGCAGCGAAGTGTGCAATAATAACAGGACGCACAATAAATAAACGTCTTGCTGTTTAACACTTCTTCTTTGTAACCGAGCTGAACTAAGCGCCAAATGTGACGAGGGGTGTGTTCCATAGCTGGCACTGCCAGGCATGAACTGGAACAGGTTCCACATTGGATGCATGACTGAACCATTTTTTGAACGTCTTTGAAAAGACTCTGTTTTTGTTTTAAATCTTCCATAAGATATGACCCGTATAAACGTTATAGCCTAAAATATCACTTTTGCCGTTTAAAGACTTTTTTAATGCTTTATTCATTATGACGGATTCTCCGGGACAGGGTGGCCTGTATCAGATCAAGCACCTCTGCTGCTTCAGGCGGTTTTTGCAGGAATGCTTCCGGGCTGTTAATATCCTGGCCTATCCTGATTCCCTTTGTTTTTTGGTAATGGGTAAAGGTCTGTTTATCAATGGTAGATACCATGATCACGGGAATGTGGCTTAAGTTTTTATCCTGCTTTAAACATCGATACATCTGCATACCTCCGTTTCCCGGCATGGGAACATCAATAATGATAAACACAGGCTTTTGTGTCCTGGCCTTTTCCATGCCTTCGGTTCCGCTTCTGGCGACAATAGGCTTAAATCCACCGGTCTTAAGCAGTGCTGAGAAAAAAATCCGCATGTCCGGATCATCATCAACCACTAGAATTTTAGGTTTGCTTCCCTTTTTGCCCAATGGATTCCCCTTTTGTGCTGCATTGAAAGATTACTTTTTATGTTTCTATTAATCATACCTCTGCAGAAAACATACCAATTTGTACAATTTTTAATATTACTTTGGTATTACAGGAGGTTACGATAAAAACGGTTTCGCAGAAAAAGAATAAAGCATATAAAACGTTGCATTTGGTGCAACGGGTGTTTTAAATAAATTAACTTAACTATTTGAAAATATGATAATTTTATAAATTGATGCAACAAAACAGGCGTTGCAACAAACGATGCAACAAATGGTCATGAAGGGTGAATATCAAAACTTTTCATCTTTCGCCAAAGGGTCGTACGATCAATACCAAGCGCCTTTGCTGTTTTTGCCTTATGCCAGCCATTCTGTTTCAGTTTTTTTAAAATCTCTTCACGCTCCTTCACATCCGCACCTTTGATTGGACCTCGATACACTCTTTTTTCTTTGGTTTTTTCATCAAGTTTTTTTAAAAACCGGTTTTGCAAAGAAAGGGGAAGATGCTCAGGCTCGATAATATTTTCCTGGCAAACAATAAGTGAATGTTCAAGAATATTTTGAAGTTCTCTTACATTCCCGGGATAATCATAGTTTAACAGCATGTTCATTGCTTTTTTTGAAATCCCATGGGAAGGGATGGCTCTTGCATTACAAAGTTTTCTTACAATATGGTGGATGATCAAAGGGATGTCATCCCTTCTTTTTTTCAGTGAAGGAAGTTCAAAGCGCATAACATTGAGACGGTAAAAAAGATCCTGCCTGAATTTTCGGTTTTCAACTAACATTTTCAGGCCTTGATTGGTAGCCGAGATAATGCGCACATCCACTTTGATTGTTTTTCGGCTGCCCAGGGGATAAAATTCCTTATCTTCTAAAACGCGGAGAAATTTTGCCTGAAGGGGTAGGGGAAGATCCCCGACTTCATCTAGGAAAATGGTTCCCTTATCCGCCTCCTGGAAACGACCGGGTTTATCTTTTGAAGCGCCTGTAAAAGCACCTTTCTTATAACCGAACAGCTCTGATTCGAGCAGATTTTCAGGCAGAGCAGCACAATTGACCTTGATCAGCGGTTGGTCCTTCCTTGCGCTGGCAGAATGTATGATTTTTGCCAAAAGATCTTTTCCAGTGCCTGTGGCCCCTTCAATAAGGATCGTTGCATCGGTCTTCGCAACAATCTCAACAGTTTTAAAAATTTTTTGCATCATGGGGTCTTTGCCGATCATGCTGTGAAAGGTATATTGGTTATTGACCACCTGTTTAAACTGATGGGACAATGTCAGATCCTGTATGGTGGCAATGCACCCGATTATTTTTCCCTGGTCACTGTGTAAGGGAATATAATCTGCTTTTACAGGTACAACTTCTCCCTGGGGGGTGATAATCTTTGATTCATTGTTTGACCGCGATTCTCCAAGCGTCATTGACTCTTTTAAAAGCTCGGGTTCCCTGCTGTTTTTGTCTCCAAACAACATGGCACAGGGCCTTCCCAAAACCTGACGGCGGGAATACCCGGAAATGACCTCGGCAGCCGTATTGAAAAAGGTTGTGTACCCACCACGGTTTACTGTAAATATCCCAATATCAAGGTTGTCCAGAATAGTTTTAAGACTGCGTTCTTTATGGTTGACTCGGTTGATTAAATCAGCCAGGGCAGCATGGTCCTGAAGTATCGTGAGGCATCCTGTGACCCGGTTACCGGCCCCATAAAGTGGCGCAGACAAACGAGTGATCAAATGTTTGGTATCTTTGAGATCAGTAATTTCTACGGAAAAATCATCATTACTGCCATTATCCACATGGAATGTGCACTTGGAGTGACAGTGGATATCTGAAAATACTTCCCGGCAGTCCTTGCCCAGCACATCTGATTCCTTTAACCCTGTCATGGTTTGAACACTTAAGTTAAAAGAGGTGATCCGCCGATTAGTATTAATTGTAAATGCACCTATATTGATTCGATCCAGTAGATCTATCCACTGGTCACATAGTATCACCTGCTCCCTTAAATCTTTAAAAAAACAGATCATTCCTATTTTTTGGCCCTTATCTGTCAAAAGTGTAGCCGACATCTGAACCGGAATGGAATTGCCGGTTTTATCAAGGATCCTTGTGTCAAAAAAAGATATTCTGTTTTCCCACGCATGTTGATCATCTAAAAGTTCCCGGTCAAGCTGTTCTTTTTGGGCGGCAGGAAAAATCTGGTTCAGGCTCAACTGATGCTCAGCTTCTTTTTTCCGAAGCCCCAGCATTTGGGCCATGGCTGTATTCAAGGATATGATGGTCTCATTTACATCACATGCCAGGGCACCATCAATCGCACCCTGTATAAGGTTGTCCTGGAAAGACGTTGACAAAACAACCTGTTGGATTTTTTCATTCTTCTTTTCCATTAAATATTTTTCATTTTGCTGTCGTGATAAATACCGGCTCTGGGCACGTTTCAATGCGATAAACAGCACATCATCGCTCAAAGGTTTCGTGATATAATCAGAGGCATCCAGTTCAAGCGCCCGAGTTGCTTGTTTGATTTCTCCAAAAGCGGTTAAAACGATTACCTCTATCTCCGGGGATTTATTTTTTAAAACTTCAAGAACCTGGAGGCCATCCATTTTCGGCATTCGGATATCAGTCAGAACAATCTGGGGGGAAAACTTTGAACAGATTTTTATACCTTCCTCCCCATCACGCGCAGTTGCCACCTCAAAACCTGCGTCTGCAAGCACAACGGAAATAACCTGGCGTATATCTTCTTCATCATCAATGACAACAATTTTCCAGTCAATGGAATGAATCATATCAGTCTGCTCCGGTTAGGCAGGCAAATGCAGCATAAAAACAGTATTGCCCGGTTCGCTGTTTACAGTAACGGTTCCTTTGTGATGCTCAATGATGCCAAAAACGGTTGAAAGCCCTAATCCCACACCATATCCTTCCTTTTTGGTTGTGAAAAAAGGTTCAAAAATGTGATGCAAATCCTCTTTTTGAATACCGATCCCTGTATCCATAAAACTTACGACAATCTTTTTTTCTTTTTTTATATGCTCACAGGAAAGAGTGAGTGTCCCGCCGTCAGGCATGGCATCGACTGCATTGAAAACCATGTTGATAATACATTGCTGCAGCTGGTTTGAATCACCGTTGATCAAAGGAAGGGTGTCCGCAATTTTGGAAACCAGATGAATATCACTCAATTCGAGCTTGTGCTGGCTGAGCAGTATGCATTTGTTTAACAGAACCTTTATATCTAATTCGCCAAAAGCTGGCTCGGATTTTCTTGAAAAAGTCAAAAGACTGGAAATAATATTTGAACACCGTTCGGTCTCATTCTCCACAAGATCAAGATATCGTTGAAATTTTTCAATGGATTCCAGGTTTGGCATACCCCTGTCCAAGATCCGTATCATCAGTCGTACATAGTTGAGCACTCCAAACAGGGGATTGTTTATTTCATGAACCACGCTGGCTGAGAGCCTGCCAAGGGACATCATCTTATCCTGGTGGAGTATGCTTGCCTGATCTGCCAGTTCTCTTTCCAGCCTGCGCAGCTTGCGCAAGTCCCTGAAAAAGCAGACCCAACCGCTTTCAACATCGTTTTCCCACAGGGTTACTGCTGACACCTGGACCGGGATCCGTGCTCCGGATTTTCCAATCAATATTGTTTCATAAAGAAAAAGCCTGTTGTCCCCTCCAAAATCCGAATCAGCCATTTTTTCTTTAAACACTTTGTCTTCATTGGCTGCAAATAAATCAGAAAAGATTAATTTACCCACGACCTCTTCCTTATTATACTCCAGAATTTTTTCCATACTCCGGTTGAATGTCATCACTATGCCCTTATCATCACAGGCCAGTATACCGTCCATGGAATTTTCAATCAGGTTTTTCTGAAAAGAATAGGTTTTGATCAATTCCCTGGCTGACTTTGATTTTTCTTTTTCCAGGAACCATGTATAATCCTGCAGTGCTTTTCTTGATATATATCTTTGTTTTGCCCGTGTCAGGGCAACCAGGAGTCCCTCTTCATCAATGGGCTTGGTGATAAAATCAGATGCATCCAGTTGAAGGGCCCTGACTGCAAGTGCCATTTCTCCAAAAGCTGTGACAACAATGACTTCAATGTCCGGGTATTTTTCCTTGATCATCTGGAGCACCTGAATGCCATCCATGCCGGGCATGCGGATGTCTGTCATCACAATTTGGGGACTAAGCGTTTTACATAAGAACAATCCTAGTTCACCATTTTCAGCTGTTGAAACTGAAAAACCCGCATCCTCAAGAACAATGGACACCACATCCCGGATATCTTCTTCATCATCAATCAAAACAATTTTCCAGGTTATTGTATTCTCCATGACCATTTTCCTCAAGATGAGGTTTCTTGTTCAACAACTCTGATGAGATTATCCTATAAACAAGAAGATATGAATATTGTTACCACTTTTTAAAAACAATGTAAAATATCACTTTTGGAATCATAAAAGAGCTTTCAGATTAACAACACGACGAGAATCCTCAGTTGAAGAAGCCATAAAAATGTATCCGGCTGGTGTATCGGTTAGACGTTTAGAGGATATCACAGGCCCTATGGGGCACACAGGTTAGCCTTTTTTGCCCATACCACCGCCCATACCTCGACCACCGCCTCCCATACCCCGGCCACCGCCCATACCCCGGCCGCCACACATTCCTTGCCCGCTGCCCATTTCCCGGCCTGTTGTCCCGGCCTGTGAACCACAGTCGGATGCGGCGGTGAAATTGCCTTTGTTAAATTGTTCAACAACCTGCTGAACAGTTCCTGTCTGAGCAGTGTAGACCTCGATATTTTCCGAACGTAAAACATCCATGGCTTTTGGTCCGCAGCTTCCCGTTAATACGGCACGAACACCTTTTTGCGCCACAAAGCTTGCTGTTTGCGTACCGGCACCACCACTCATGTCTTTGTATTCGTTGGGCCAGGCATCGACATTCATATTATCCGTATCCACTATCAACAAGTACTCACATCGACCGAACCGGGGGTCGACTTGTGATTTTAAATCCATGCCTGAAGCACTTATAGCTATTTTCATGATACCTCCTTTGTTGCGGATTTTAACTATATGACCCATATCCTATTAAGGCTTAAGCAAAGTTTATACCAGCAAGACATAAAAAAATATTGTGAACAATTTCAACATATTACCATAAAAAATCATTAATTTTTTATGGAACACATAAAAAGGTAGCGATAATGCCCCGATTTTGTGCAATGAGACTTTGTTTTTATTGTGTTAACTTCTATTGATAGCGATGATGGTTACTCATAATCCCCAAGCAAATTTATGTATTCCAGGTGAAGTTAATAACGCTTATTGGCTTAGCCTGTCAGGCATTCTTGGGGGATTACTCCAAAGCTCATCTAAAATTTCACTTTTGGATCATCAATGTTCAAGGCAAGGTCGCACAAATGCAATTTATCAGATCTGATTTGTTCAGTTTTTTTAATAAATCATCAAATTTCAATCACATATACAGATTTAATAATCCAGTATAACAGATTAAAATTAAAGACAATTTTCTAAATAAAATCCTCAAAATTTTTTATTTGGCATATGTTTTGCAAACTTAAGTCTTCAAGTATATTTTTACTGCAAAGGAATGAAAAATTTATGAAAAGGAGAAAATTAAGGATGAAGAACATCAGCATAATAATATGTCATCGTTATCAAGCTTGTGCAGGGGGAAAATGTCTTCGAGCCATGCGCAATCGTGAAGGGGCGTTTGCCCTATATAAAAATGAGGAGATTGAACTGGTAGGATATACCACTTGCGGCGGTTGTCCAGGTGGGAATATAGAGTATGCTCCAATAGAAATGAAAAAAAATGAGGCAGAAATTGTTCATCTGGCAACAGGTTTAGTCGTTGGTTATCCACCATGCCCCCGTTTAAGAAAATTTTTACCCATGTCACATTATCACACACCCCATCAGGCAAGAGCAAATTAATCATTTGCCGAAAAGCATAAGGAAGACCAATATGAACATATATTCATGCACCCCAACCAAGGCTGACCTACCTGACCGCCCCCTTGAGGGCGAAGAAAAAAAACTGGCTGACAGCATATTGTCCTCAATTATCCGGCCGGATGCTGTTGTGGAAGAGATCATAGCAGGAGACAAATTTATCGCGGTAAAGGCTGGTGGCCGCATGGGGCTTTCATCCCTGTTGGGGGCAAGGCCCCGCGAGCAAGAAAAGGATCTGGAAAATCAAATGACGGGAAAAGATGTCAAGCACGTGGCCAACCTTATCAAACAGCCGTCTCCGTTTTCCATCTCTCTTGGCTTTGCCGCATTGAACGTAGGCAATGTGCCGGATCCAAGGCAAGTTGAACCATCTAATTTCCCGGCAGACGACTTGATAGCAAAGCTTGGCAAAGATCAAATCACAGGCCTTGTAGGAGAATTCCCGTTTGTGAAATCCTTAAAAAATCGAGTGGGCACATTGCATTTGTTTGAATTAAGGGATGTGCCGGGCACTGTTCCCAAAGATCAATGGGAACGCGTGCTGGCCGGTCTGGATGTCTTTGCTGTCACAGGGACCGCCCTTTTAACCCGGAAAATGGCCTGGTTCCTGTCCAGAGCACCCCGGGCAAAGATCATCATCCTCGGCCCCACCACCCCGTTTTCTCCTGCATTGTTCAGCCATGGGGTGGATTTTCTTTGCGGATCAGTGGTAACAGACATGGAAAAAGTCGGCCAGGGAATTCGAGCCGGCCTGCCGTTTAAAATGGTTAAAAAAAATGGCGGGATTATTTTTACCCAATGGGAAAAGTAAAAAAAGACCAAGCAAAGACATATCGACAGCATGGGATCGTGGAATTGCATGACAGTTTTTGCCTCTTCCGGTCTTTACGAATGCCTCAGTGTTCTTAGATAGAACATCTCATTATTATATGTTGAGATAATAAGTTTGTTTTCAGTCAACATTTTTTCTATGATTGAAAAATCTTTGTTTGCTTTTTTCAAATAGGCATAAACAGCATCTTCCCGCATGGGATGGACAGATGTAATGCTTAAGATATCAGCTTCAACTTTTCCTGTATAGGCAAACTGATTTCCTTCATATCCAATCAGGTATTCAGTATTTAATGCATGTGTTTCAAACACATGATAGGCCCTGTTTATTTTTTGTTCTTCAGGGGGGCGGACCCATTTTAACGCAGGTGGCCTTGTTGGAATACTCAGATAGGCCTGAACGCAATTGATTTTGCTGATAAATTCAGCTGTTTTTTCAAGGCTTTGGACATCATCATTTAAGTCTTTCACCAGCATGGTTTCGGTTACCAGCTGTCCCTTAAATTCTTTTGAAAATGAACAGAGACCCTCTAATATGGCATCAAATTTAATTTTTAGATGGGGCCGGTCTATTTTTTTCCAGATTTTTTCATCCAGAGTGTCGATTTTAACAGAGATCCAGTCTGCCTTGCACAACTCCTGCCGAACATCAGGCCTGTTCAGCAGGGTTGAATTGGTAATAACAGCAATTTTAATGCCCAAGGGGCTTAATCTTTCAATTAGTTGCCCCAGGTTTGCATCCAGTGTGGGTTCTCCATTAGACACAATGGTTAAATAGTCAATGGGTTCATTGTTCAAACGGGCGTTTATTATTTTTTCTTTTGTCTCTGTCAACAGCATATCCGGATCATAATAGATGCACCTGTCCAGGACCATTTTTAAAGATCTGCCCAGTTGACAATACACACAGGAATATGTGCATATTTTGTTGGGAATATTGTTTATCCCGACACTTTTACCCAGACGTCTTGATGGGACAGGGCCAAAGACCCTTGTTTGATCCATGTGTTACTCCTGAAGAACTATAAGTTTTATCTATAATAATTTTTTTGCACCTGAATACACCTCTTCGACCTTTAATGCTGTTGCAGCGTGGCCGGGATGCTTTTTAGGGCTCCATTCTTTTTATCCCTTTATCATATGGTTAAATATCCTTTTTTTGCTGATTAGACATATAGTTGCTTAAGGCTTCCTGGACAGTTCTTGCCGCAAGGCTTGCACAATGCTGATCTTCTTTCGGGAGCCTGCCAATGAAATTCAAAACGTCTTCTGCTGTGATGTCCGCAATCTCATCCGGGTTTTTCCCAAGGCTCAATTCTGTTGCAAAGGAACCGCTGACAGTGCTTGATGCGCAACCATTGGTAAAGTAGGAAGCTTTGGAAACTCGGTTGTTTTCAAATTTTAAAAAAATTTCCATGGTGTCTCCACATTCACCATTAACTTTGCCATATCCGTCAGGATCTTCCATTCTCCCGTTAAACTTTGGGTTGCGCCATCGTAGGAACCCTCTTTCTCCAAGAGCCTGCTTTGCATTATCAAAAATTTCAGCTTGAAGATTATCAATAAAGGCATCAAGATTGTTCATGATTAAAATACCTTTCCGCAACAGCTCCCCGGACCGGCACAGCCTTCAGCTTTTCCAGGGGATGATCCGCAACAGGCTGTATCGTTCAAACCCGGCCGGTTATTTTTGACCGGGCCCGACATGGATGAGGGCGCTGATATCTGTTTTGCCAGATTGAAACTGCCGCAGGAATTACAGACAGGTGTTTCCTTTGTCCCGAGAATGAGAAGTTCAGCGGATGTCCCACAATCCTCACATTTAAATTCGTAAAGTGGCATTTGTTTCTCCTTTTGTAAAAAAATAAACCCCGGCCCGGAATGGGCTGTTCCCTTTTGTGCCGGGGCGTTTTCCATTATATTAATGGTTTTGTTCTACCAATGGCCGTCTTTACTGGAACCATCAGCAAAGATCACATTGCCCTGTTTGAATTTTTGGATAACATCAATCACCCGGCCGGTCTGGTCGTTTACCACTTTTACGCCGGCTGTTTCAAGGGTATTAAAGGCATTAGGTCCACAGAAACCCGTAAGCAAAATTTCTGCTTGTTTATCACTTACCATTGCTGCAGCCTGAATGCCGGCACCCTTAAAGGCATTTTTGTTTTCATTATTGTCAAACACTTCAAATTCAAGGGTTTTTGTATCCGCGATGATAATATACGCGGCTCTTCCAAATCTTGGATCGAGTTGGGAATCCAGATTTTTTCCCTGGGATGTGACTGCTATTTTCATGTTGGAACCTCCTCTTTTGGAGTATTTGGCGTTGGTAAATATCTAACACCGAAATACCGATAACCTGGCCCAAGGGCCTTACTTTATTTTTCCTCAAAAAATATAAAATTTTATTCAGTGCAGGATATTTTTGCCTGCCCTGCTGAATCTGGTTTTTTTGTTTAAAAAATCATTCATCTATCCTAAAGGGTTCACCATGTCCTGGTATGATGATATCTGCATTGTTTTTATATTATTATCCATTGATTATTAAGCAACACCTGGTGTCTTGAATGGAATACTCCTTATTGTGCTCCGCCGCCACAAACCTGGTCATTTGTAATTTCAGGCAATTTTCCTGCTATCAGATCCTCAACAACCGGTTTGATCTGCTCGCGCTCGGCATCGTGGTAAACATTAATACCCGCCTGCCTGAAACCCATGAGCGGCCGCATGCCGATACCACCGACAACCAAGCCGGTGACCCTGTTCTCCGATAAGAGATTGACCGGTACCATGCAACCGCCCTGGACATGCTCCTGGTTTTGAAGAATGGAGATTTTTTTTATTTCACCGTTTTCTACATCCACCAGGGTAAACACATCACAATGTCCAAAATGACCGGATCTTGTTCCGTCAAGTCCGCCCTGTCCGTTTGAGGGGATAGCTATCTTTCCGTTTTCCATAATTTATTAACTCCTATAAATGTTGTAGTATATTGTTCACGGGTGCATTGAAGGCAGGCTGGGACACAATAACCGGACACCCGATACCGGGAGGGCCGTCAGCATCCACATCAGCATCACACAGCACCATATTTTTTGCCAGGGAGGCAAAGGCGGATCCTTATACTTGTTTTTCCGGTCCCGCCTTTACCGCTGGCAATACTCATAATCATTTGGCAATACTCCTTATTATTCAGATATTCGGCCTGAAATCAGGGCAATACGGTTCATATGATCCAGAAGCTTGAGCGCGGATGTTTTATCAGGTTCCAATGGGAACTGCATCAGGACACCCAGTCCTTCATAAGCTTCATGGAATTTGTCGTGGGTCAATGCACTCAGGACGACACAATCAATCATGGGGTTTTTAACAATAATGGTCTCAACTAGCTTTCTGCCTGCCATGTCAGGCAGAGTTTCATCTGTAATAACAAGATCAATATTTTTTTCAGCAAGCAGTTCAACAGCATCCTGTGCTGTGCCTGTCCATTCAAAAGACATTTTGTTTTCAGTGAAAACGGATTCAACTGCTTTAAAAACATCTTTTTCCCGGCTGACCAATAAAATATACGTCATTTTAAAATATAATCTCCTTTTTTTAACAGTTAGAACACCAAATTATCCGCGGCCCTAAATACGCTGTGGTGGAGTGTCAGCAATGTTGTTTCAGATCGGCCAGAGCCAGGTATAAAGCGCCCACAGCAAGCTCCGCACAATGAAAGTGATCCCGCGGAAGTGTTTCTAAAAAGTCAGTGATCTTCTCAGGAGAAATACACCATGCCTCTTCAATGGTTTTCCCCTCACAAAGCTTTACAAGTGCATTGCAACAGGCGACGGTATTCATGCAGCCCTGAACCCAGAAGGAAACCGATTCAAGGATATTTTCTACAGAGGTTAAGAAAATTTCCACCGTATCTTTACAGTCCCCTGTCCTGACCCCGTATCCATCAGGGTGGGCAACTTTCTCAATGTGGTCTGTACTCAAGGCCATTTCTATGTATTTTAATGAATGATCTTTTAAAAAATCTATATTATCATGTTGCATAATGGTTCCTCTTTTAATTCTGATAACGGTATAGCAAATAACATACCACTACAAAAAAGGATTGTGGTGAATAATAATTATCTAATAATTTTAATTGGTTAATAAGAAATATGTCGATTTGGAAAATAAATTAAGGATTGCATAAATGCGACTCATTGCTTTTTTATCAGGTGCTGTTTTGAGAGTTTTGTTCAGGACTATTCTTGAATTGCCTCATCAGTTTAAACAAGGACAAAACGGGTCAAAAATTCAAATTTATGAAAAAAATAAAAATCAAATGAATCAAAAGCCCATTCAACTGGTACCTTATTAGTAAAAAACACGACCCGCATTTGACTTTTGCAAAAAAACAGTTCCACTGTCCAAATTACCAGTCCTGACATCTTTTTACCCTGTTTGATTTTGGACACCTGACGTGGGACATGGAAATAGAATAATTGTCCTTGTTGCCGAAAAGACACAATATTTTGGACTTAATATTGACGAAATGCAGTTTTCCATTTTCCAATAGCAGGTTCAAAAATTTATCGGTGAACAAATTTTTTCGTGTTGATTAGGATAAATGTGAAAAATGATTTTTGGTTGGAGACATGAATTAGGTTGATCCTGAAGAGGATTATAGGGTAAAGAAGATTTGGAGTTTTAAGACATGGTTTAAATTAAAGTTAAGGATTGATTTACCCATATTAGATTTGGATTCATATGAATTATAAAACTATCGCAAATGTTTTGGGAAAATTATTGATCGTTACTGGTATTTCCATGGTGTTCCCAATGATTTGTTCTCTATATTACCAGGAAGACGATCTCTATGCGATTGCTATTACAGCGATCATAACTGTTTGCATTGGATATCCTTTGTGGCGGTTCTTTCGCAGGGATAACGATTTAAACATTAAGGACGGTTTTTTTATAGCTTTTTTTGGTTGGATTTTGATTTCTGCAATTTCAGGCCTGCCTTATATGATCCATGGATCGATTCCTTCTTTCACTGATGCATTTTTCGAGATGATGTCCGGCTATACAACCAGTGGTGCAACCATACTGACGGATATCGAAGTGGTTCCGCACGGATTGCTATTCTGGCGAAGTCAGACCCATTTGCTGGGTGGCATGGGATTTTTAACATTGACTATAATCTTTTTGCCCCATGGAATGGGGGGACTTCGTATATTCCGGGCCGAGTCGAGTCCCGGCCAGGTCATTACCAAAGAAAAATTCATCCCACGCAACCGGGATACGATGATATGGCTCTGGGGAATTTATATAGCTCTGATTCTGGTTGAAATCATTTTGTTGTGTCTGGGGGGCATGTCGATTTTTGATTCCATGTGCCATTCCTTTGGAACAGTATCAACATCGGGCTACTCACCGTATAATGCAAGCGTCGGGCATTACAACAATGCCTACTTTGACTGGGTTATTATACTTTTTATGTTCCTGGGTGGTATGACATTCATGCTTTTTTATCACATGGCCCAGGGAAACTGGCACATTGTAAAAATCAATACTGAATTTCGATGGTATATAGGGGTTACACTCTTTTTTTGTGGTATGGTATCATGGATCTTGTGGAAGGAAAACACTTATGATCTGCTTAATTCGATCCGTTATGCCAGCTTCCAGGTCACATCTATTCTAACAACCACAGGGTTCACTACTGCCGATTATGAACAATGGCCCCAGGCTGCACAGATGTTTCTTTATGCCGTGTGTTTTATTGGTGCATGCGCCGGATCTACGACCAGTGGAATCAAAATAGTTCATTATATACTGATATGGAAATTCGGGGTCGTGGTAATTAAGCGCATCTTTTTTAGGCCAATGACAGTGGTGTCTGTCAGATTAAATCAGCGTCCCGTGGATTCACAAATTATCAATCTGGCATTTTGTTATTTTATTGTTAATATTTTTCTGGTGCTGGGGGGAGGGTGTTTCATGACACTTTCCGATGACATGGATTTTACCACTGCCATGAGTTCGGTGATCGCAACATTGATGAACATAGGTCCTGGATTCGGTGGGGTGGGACCGTCTGAAAATTATGCATTTATTTCAGAAGCCGGCAAATGGTTCTTATCCTGGAATATGCTTGTGGGAAGGCTGGAAATGTTTTCAGCGCTTGTTATATTCTATCCGTCTTTCTGGAGAAGATAAATATTAGATTTGAAATAAAGCTTTATCTTCTAAAATTTTCAGATTTTTGTTTAGATACTATAAAGGATCAGGCAAGAAATAATTTCTGGACATCTTTCAAGTGCAGTGACATGCAGACCACTATCACTCGTTCATTGCTTTGAATGTGCGTGTCCCCGACGGCAACCTGCCATACTCCATCTCTATGAATACCCCCTATCATTATTTTTTCATTGTAGTAGGAATCCAATCTGGAAAGAGGTTTGCGGGTAATTGGTGAATTCGGGGCGGCAACTATTTCCACCATTTCGGCATCAAAACCATGAAGGTGCGCAACGGAAAGCAGTTCACCCCGTCGAATGAATTTAAGGATTTTATTTCCAGCCAGTATTTTTTTATTCAAGGCCAGATCCGATCCCATTGTCGCCGCTAATACCATATAATCTTCTTTGTTAACCAAAGCAATACATTTACTATGATTGCTTTTTTGTTTACTCCGGCTATGGGTACTTTGTGAAGTCATCAGATGTTTGGCCAAAACGCAGCTCATTATATTGGTTTCGTTTTCTCCGGTGGCAGTGATAAAAGTATCCATTTCCAACAATCCTGCTGCAATCAGTACATTTGAATCTGATCCGTCACCGTGTAAAACTTCTGAGTTCTTAAGTGCAAATGAAAGTTCCTGAGCCACATCTTCATTGTTCTCGATCAGTCTGACCTCCACTGTTTTGTCCAAAAGCTCAGCCAGGCGACTTCCCACAAGTCCCCCTCCTATAATCATCACACTGTGGCGGTTCTGCTGCTCAACACCAGTCAGGCCCATCAATTGGGGCAGATCTTTGTTGCTTGCCATAAAAAAGGCTTGATCCTGGGGCAACAACTTATCCTCACCGCTGGGTATAAGCGTAGTTATCCCTCGTGCAATTGCAACTATCCTGAACGGAAAATCATTATACTCTTGTGAGATATCTTTGAGTGTTCTGTGAGCAAGCGGTGATTCCTCGTGAATTCGAGTGGCCATTGCCTGTATCTGTCCTTTGGCCACGGCAATTATATCATTACCGGCCCGAAGTTTGACCAGCCTGAAAATTTCCTGGGCAACCAGTTCTTCCGGATGTATGATCAGGTCTATTTTAAGATCATCGGCGCTCAGGAAGGAATCTTGATTACCAAATTCAGTGGAGCGTACCCGGGCTATTTTGCGTGGAATGCCGAACCGGTCACCAATCAGACAGCTCATCATATTTACGGCATCATTATTAGTAACCGAAATAAGGTAATCCATTTTTTGAGCATCAGCTTCCCGCCAGCATTCAATGCTCATGGCATTGCCCTGAATCATACGGGCATCTATATTACCGTCTGCATGGCGAAGTAATTTGCTATCCTGCTCAATTGCCGTGATTGCATAACCCTCATGAACCAGTCGCTTGGCCAAGTAATAGCCTACACCACCAAGTCCCAGTATCAGGATATTTGTAGATTTGGCCGGTTTATTTACATTCATATATCAAAAGATTCCCAGTATTCATCAATTAAAGGGTCTGAAAGGACACTCTTTTCCAAGGATCAGCTGTTTATCAGACCTCTTTTGCCCAACCCTTTCAAGTCGCTTGTCATCAAATACTAAATGCGCCTGTTCTTGTCAATGTTTTGGGCAATGAGTACTGAGATACAAGGGCAGGATTAATTTCCCAGCTAAATCATAGGAAAATTTTGATGAAAAAGGGATTTACTGATGGCCTAGGCAGGTAATGAATTTATTTTTAAAATGACTTGTTGAAATCTTATTTATCCTATAAGTGTGATTCAAGTTTTAATCATTAATGTGAATTTTTTAAAGGTATTATGTGTTGAAATTCAAATTTTTGTCTATTCGATTTCTAAATGGTATCTGTTCTTTGTGGAAAGGACAGATAATATGAAAAAAATTAAAATTATTATAGTAGATGATCACAGCATTTTGCAGCATGGGCTGGCAAAATCCCTGGAAATGGAAGATAACTTTAAGGTCGTTGCAAGGGCGGATTCTGGTTTTGCAGCCATTGAACTTGTAAATCACTACCTACCTGATTTAGTCATCATGGACGTCAGTATGCCCGGTCTTAACGGGATGGAAGCAACAAAACGGATTTTGAAAAAAAATCCTGAAATAAAAGTGATTGCATTGTCAATGCATGTGGAGAAAATTTATGTCACAGGAATGATGAATGCAGGTGCTCCAGGCTATGTTTTAAAATCCTGTTCCTTTAAGGAATTGTTAGACTGTATCAAAATAGTTTTGTCCGGAGATTATTTTTTCTGTAAAGAGGTGAGACACATTGCCAAGAATGGTAAGCATTTCCCAAAGGATAGTAAAAGAGTTTCTGTTTTTTCTTTATTATCGAAAAGGGAGATAGAGGTGCTGCAATTGATTACCGAAGGCTATAAAAGCAAGGCGATTGGAGAAAAATTAAACATCAGTGTGAAAACTGTTGATATCCATAGGACACATTTAAAAACAAAATTGAATATTCATTCCACTGCCGAGTTGACAAAGTTTGCTATTTCAGAAGGAGTGACCACTTCTTTGCTCTAACCGGCAGATTATTTTTCCTCTGGCCGGCATGCAGGAGCTAAGGAAATACCCACTGCTTCCCATGAGATGAAATCCCAATACCATTTTCATCACCATTCTGGCGTATTTTTACAAGCTTTAATCTTTGTCGAAATTTCTTGACACATTTTTCAAAGAATGGTAAAAGTCGCCTTGTTTAAAAATGCTCGGGGCGTAGCGCAGTCTGGTAGCGCACTTGTCTGGGGGACAAGTGGTCGCAAGTTCAAATCTTGCCGTCCCGACCAAGTAATGAAGAGGGTTTTCAGGTTTTCTGAAAGCTCTTTTTTTATGGGAAAATCTGATTGGGTCACGAATTGGGTCACGAATTAGGCAGTCCTGTGGCTTTTCTGTGCAGGTAAGAATCTTTGCCTGGCTTGTCCAATTCCATTTTTTTAAATTCCAATAATAAACAAATATAATTCAGTTAGACCATTTGCAACTCTATGAGTTTTTTGGAAATTTACCGGGGGAAAGGATATTATATTTTTTTAATTTTTCGTAGAGCGTGCTGCGGCTGATACCCAAATTGGTAGCAGTTGACGTTTTGTTCCAGTTGCAATCATTTAAAGCCTGACGAATTAAATTTTCTTCATTAGCAGTGAGAACTTTGGTTCTTTTTGTGGGCTGGGTCTTAACTTTTACAATTAAATTGTTTGGTAGATCAGATATAAATATTTTGTCAGATTTTGATAAAGTTACAGCATGTTCGATGCTATTTTCAAGTTCCCTGATATTTCCAGGCCAACGATAATCCAAAAGTAACCGCATAGCCTCAGGATCTATTTTATCAATTTTTTTTTCTTGTTCTATTGCAAATTTTTTTAAAAAATATTTAGCCAATAATGAAACATCATTTTTTCTTTCACGCAAAGGTGGCAAATCAATTGGAATGACATTCAAACGATAATAAAGATCTTCTCTAAAATTCCCATTTTTGACTTCCTCTAAAAGGTTCCTATTGGTAGCGGCTAATACCCGTGTATTGACCTTGATAGATTTATTGCCCCCTATTCGTTCTATTTTTTGACTTTGCAAAACCCTTAATAACATGGTTTGGGCGGATAATGAAATTTCGCCGATTTCGTCTAAAAATACTGTTCCACCGGTTGCCTGCTCAAATCTTCCGGTTTTACGTTGTACTGCTCCTGTGAAAGCTCCTTTTTCGTGTCCGAACAATTCACTTTCCAGTAATGTGGCTGGGTAAGCTGAGCAATTGATTACAACAAATGGATTGTCGGACCGGCCACTCACATCGTGAACCGCTTTGGCCACCATTTCTTTACCTGTGCCGCTTTCCCCTTGTATTAAAACGGTTGCATCGGTTGGGGCAACATCCTCAATCAACTTATAGATAATCTGTATTTTAGGATCTTTTCCCACCATTCCTTTATATCCTGAGACTTTATCAATCTTTCTTTTTAATCCTTTGATCTCTTTATCATGTTCAGATGCCCTGTAAACGGCTCCAGAAGCTTGTTTGAGTATCAGGTTAATAACATCCATTTCAGTTTTCACACACACACAATCATCCGGGCATGAAATAAGGATCGCACCCAGAACCTGTTTGTGGTGGTGAAATGGGAAGATTGCCATGCGTGCTGATGGATTAAGGTGCCTTGGCATTGGCAATGCTTCAATTTCATTGTCCTTTAAAAAGATGGGAGAATTTATATTATTTGTTTTATTTTGGAGCAAATCAAAATTTCCTTTTCCCATTGATAAAAACTTGCCTTCACTAAGCAGATAAGGGATTTTTTGTTCATAATCAAAGGTGATCAATGATATTTCTTTACATTCAACTATTTCTTGAAGTGTTGCGATCAAGAATGAACAGATACTCTGCAAATCGGGTAGAGCAGCTATTTTTTGAGCAACTGAAAATGTTGTCATCATTTGGTTATGAACTCTATCAAGGTCTTTGTTTTTTTGCTTTAATTTTTGGTTGTATCCTTTTAACTTGGTAGTATACCCGGCGATTCTGCCTATCATCGCATTATAGGCGGCAACAAGTTTTTTGATTTCAGCAGGGCCTTTAACATCAAGTCTTATATTAAGGTTTTCTTCATCAATATCCTTCACTGTGTCAGTTAACTCAATTAGAGGTTTTATTAAATGTGAAATCAGCAGATGACTTAGCACAAGAGAAACAACTAATACGGCAAAGGTAATCAGCGTCATTTTGATACTAAGCTGTTTTACCTTATACTGATAAGGTCCTTCAGAAATGCCTAATCTCAAAATTCCTGCTTTTTTCTTAAAAATTGGCAATTGAATATCAATGAATCTCTCATTTTTCTCTGAAACCAGTTTCGTAATATTTTTGTTATCATCGGTTTTTGTGGATTTAATATCTATGAGGTTTTTGGGAACACCATTCGGGAAAGTATGCACCAGTACTTTCTTATTATTTATAATAAATAGGTATGAAACCGATGGTTCGCTTTGCATTTGATCATCTAATATTTTTTGTACTGCAACAAGATCATTAATCAGAATTTTATCTGTTACATCCAAAGCCAATTTGTGAGCAATATTTTCTGCACTTGCAATAGCACTGGATAAAAGAGTCGTGCTGTAATTTCTAATGACTAGTTGAGAAACGACAATCCCTGTAAAAATGACCAAAAGAGCAACAGTTAACAATAAAGTTCTTTTAAGACTTTCAAAGAATTTAATATTCATTGGAAAATGAGGCACTCTTATTTGTGAACCTTTGCAAACATTGCTTGAACATTTTTATACCATTCTTTTTTTGGCATTTCGAATCGATCAATGATTAAATTGTCTAAGATACTTTTCCCTTTTTGAGATTTATGCATGGTTAAAATCGCTTTTTGGATATCTGCCTTTAATTGAGGCTTTAAAAATGATGAAGCAACCAAAGGAGGGCTTCCAAAATAATCCGATTTTTTTATGACACGAGTTTTAGATGTAAAATATGGATTTTTTGCATTAAAAAATTCCCATTTATGCCCATCCACGGTTGCCCCGTCAACAAGCCCTTTGGCAACGGCAAGTATTGAGTTGTCATGACTGTAAGTGTAAGTGACACGATTAAAAAAAGATCCCGGTGTTTCGTTTTGTTGGTACAACCAAAAACGTGGGACTAAAGTGCCTGTATTTGAATCCGGATCTGTGAAAGCAAATATTTTTCCTCTAAGATCGTCCA
Organism: Desulfobacula sp.; assembly: GCA_018702715.1. GTDB lineage: Bacteria > Desulfobacterota > Desulfobacteria > Desulfobacterales > Desulfobacteraceae > Desulfobacula. Next base: position 20,117 of record JABIYQ010000651.1, read on the forward strand.
ATGTATTATATGAAGAGTTTTTTTGAACGATTAAATAAGATTGGTAATATGGTTTCCCTCTAACGATTGGGGTCGCCAAACCCTCAAATTCATATTTTTTTTGTTCGTTCGCATACGGCCCAGAACAGACAAAAGCCAGGTCAATTAACCTTTTGGGAAAAAGTTCATTTATTTCTGAGTAGGTTTTTCTTTGGATTAAGACAACTTCGTAGCCAACTTCTTGGCCGATGTAATTTAAAAGCTCTTCATAATATACAAGTGTTTCTTTAGGAGAAACCATTGCTGCAACCGCTACTCTAAGTTTTTTATCTGGCATGGTAGAAGTGTTTTGTTTTTCAGGTTCCACTTTTTCGCTTAAGTCTACAAATTTGTATTCATTGCTCTTTTCACATCCACCAAATAATAATACGGCTGGAATGATCAACAATAAAAACAACGCATATTTAATTTTTCTCATTTTTTATAGTTCCTAAAAATTATTTTAAAGAAAAATAAAATGCAAATCATATGCCATGGTTTTAAATTAGTATAATTATTAGGCTTTATTCCTTCAAATACCGAAAAGTACATATCACAAGCAAACTTTCCTTTAGCAAAAGGTGTTAAGTTCTTTACATTTTAGTCGGACAACACTGTTTTGTGTCCGGTTTTCGGATAACCATAACATACTGAAATAATATAAAAATAAAATTTTGTCAATAAACATCGTACGAAATCCGGACGTTTGATCCATCAATTTTGTTGTGTGGCATGAAAACATTATTTTCAGTTATTGTATCTTTATAATAATGATCAATAAATCTCTATAACCACACGGTATAGTATTTTAGAGCTTTTCCTTTATGAATTTTAGATACAAATAAGCTGCTATTTATTTCTCTGGCATATTAGTTGCTCTTAATAAGGCCATTACAAATTTGAACAATTTCATCCCATGTGGAAAAGGCTTCAGCTAGCATGAAAAGAAAGGTGATCTTGATAAGCAAAAAGTCAAAGGAGCAAAACCAGATAGATGCTGTTTTGTCAAAAAATGATTATGAATCACACCTGATTGAAAGTATTGAAAGCCTGGATATTCATATGACAGATTTATCCTGTAATTGTGTTATTTTCGATTTAGACTCGGTCAATATTGATAACCGTACTATCAGGGGATTAACCATTCAATATCCTCATATTTATTTTTTGTGTCTATCTAAGGATCGATTCCACCCTGAGCTGAAAGATGCAATTTGTTACCATATTTTTGCCTGCTTAACTAAACCATTGGATTATGACGAATTAATTTACTGGCTTAGATGTATTGATATTGAAACGGATTCAAATTCGCTAAATAAAAATGATGAAAAAAGTTAATAGTAACCATTTAAACGGAGGGAAAATGAAAAAGAAAAAATCTATCTCCCTGATTTCTGATTTTCTGAAGAATAAAGGATTGTCACGTAGATCCTTTATGAAAGCTACTGCGGCCACAGGCGCAGCAGTTACAGTCGGTGGTGGAATACTGCCACAGATGAAAGCACTGGCTCAGGCATCAGGCGGATCAGGAAAAGATCAGGGCAAATGGCTTCCCGCAACTTGTCAGGGTTGTACTTCATGGTGTTCAAAGCAAATCTATGTAATTAACGGCCGAGCAGTCAAAGTTAGAGGAAATCCACATTCTAAAGTTAACTTAGGAGCAGGTTGCCCAAGATCTCACCTGGCTTTACAACAGGTTTATGATCCGGATCGAATTAAGACACCCATGAAACGGACAAATCCCAAAAAAGGTCGGAATGAAGATCCTAAATTTGTTTCCATTACCTGGGATGAAGCGACGAATACAATCGCTGATAAAATAATGGAACTTAGAAATGCCGGCGAGACGCATAAATACATGCTCATGCGTGGCCGTTATTCTTATATGAGAGATGTCCTGTATGACAGAATGACAAAAATCATTGGTTCTCCCAATAATATATCTCATTCTTCCTTGTGCGCAGAAGCTGAAAAATTCGGACCCTATTATACAGAAGGATTATGGGACTATCGCCAATATGATGTAACAAATTCTCGATATATCCTTTTATGGGGGGCAGATCCTTTGGCGGCAAACCGCCAGGTTTCCTATTATTCTAAAGTCTGGGGCGATGCTATTGACAGAGCAACTATAGCCATTGTTGAACCAAGACTATCTGCAACAGCTGCCAAAGCAGATGAATGGCTCCCGGCAAAACCAGGTACAGATGGAGCATTAGCTGTTGCCATAGCGCATGTACTTCTCACCAAAGGGCTTTGGTATAAACCTTTTGTTGGTGATTTCATCGATGGGCAGAATCTTTTTGTGAAAGGTCAGCAAGTAGATGAAACTCTTTTCGAAGAAAAATATACCCATGGTGTAGTTAAATGGTGGAACCTTGAGTTAAAGGATAAAACACCGGAATGGGCAGCTGGAATCACAGATCTTGATGTCGATCAAATCAGGCGAGTTGCCACAGAATACGGTAAAGCAGCTCCCCATGCCATTTCGTGGCTGGGTGGCGGTCCCTGTATGCAGGTTAGAGGTGGTTTTGCCGCCATGGCAGTTCATGCCCTAAACGGACTTGTTGGTAGCGTTGATAATGTGGGTGGAACTCTTAAGGCAAATAAAGAATATACTAAAAAATTTCCCAAACCTAATGATTTCATGGATGATATCGCTAAGAAAGGGAAAAAACATAAAAAAATTGATCAGAGAGGCCGACTACAATTTCCTTGTATGAAGAAAGGAAAACCAGGAAGTGCAGTTATTACCAATAATGCTGCAGAGGGCATACTCAATGAAGATCCAAATGAAATTAAAGTTGCCATTGCCTATATGAACAATTTTTCTTTCTCTGCTCCTCAACCAGAGCGGTGGGAAAGGGCATTGTCTAAAATCCCATTTTTGACTCACATTACCACGAATGCATCTGAATTTTCATGGTTTGCAGATATTTTGCTCCCTGATACTCATCATATGTTTGAAAAATGGGGTTATGTAAAATCCCATGGAAATGGACATCGGCATGTCACCTTGATGCAGCCAATTATAGACAATGTCTGGGATTATAAGACTGATGAAACAGAGATCCCCTGGATGATTGCAGAAAAACTTGCGGAAAAGGGATTCGACAACCTGTTACGGCACTATAAGACGTATAAAGATCCGGAAACAGGTAAAGAACCTGCCAATGAAAAGGAATTTGCTCTGTATGCATTAAAATACGCTACCCAACAGCTCTGGGACCCGGCTCAATATAAAGGCGGTGACAAATTCAACGGCTGGAAAGAATTGGCAAAAGTGGGTGTATGGAATTCAGATCCCTATCCTTTCAAAAAACGCTGGGGTCATATGAAGACCAAAACCAAACAATTTGAATTCTACAGCGAGACCCTTAAAGCGGCTTTGGAGAAGCACGCGAATAAACATGAAACCACAGTTGATGAGGTAATGAAAGTCACAAACTACCTTGCAAGGGGTGAGATGGCTTTTGTTCCACATTATGAAGAACCTTATACAATGGGTGATGAGAAAGAATATCCCTTTGTTCATGTTGATCATAAATCACGTCTCAATCGAGAGGGACGATCGGCAAACTGTAGCTGGTATTATGATTTTAAAGATATCGACCCCGGTGATGAAGCCTGGGATGATGTAGCTAAGATTAATCCTTTGGATGCTAAAAAAATTAACATTAAAAATGGGGATCAAATCAAGGTATCTTCTCCCACAGGCAGTCTGTTTTGTACAGCTAAGCTCTGGGAAGGTGTCAGGCCAGGTACTGTTGCAAAATGTTATGGACAGGGGCATTGGGTATATGGTCGCCTGGCATCCAAAGAATTTGGAAAAACACCGCGTGGCGGTAGCAGCAATGACATCATTCCGGCACAATACGAAGCATTAAGTGGTGCCTCGGCATATTATGGTGTGACCCGGGTTAAAATTGAAAAGGTATAAGGAGGAGTAAAAAATGCCAAGATACGCAATGGTAATAGATCTTCAAAGATGCGTCGGGTGCAGCGCTTGCAGTATATCCTGCAGGAACGAGAACAATGTGCCAGATGGAATCTATTGGTCAAATAAAATCACAGAAACATCCGGGACATTTCCGAATGTTCGGTATCACTATATTCCAACACTTTGTAACCACTGTGAAAATGCTCCCTGTGTAAGGGGATGTCCAACCGGTGCGATGCACAAATTGGAAAATGGGATTACCATGCATAACCCTAAAAAATGCATCGGTTGTAAATATTGTGAATTCAACTGCCCTTACGGCGTCATTTATTTTAACTGGACCTATCCTCACAAACCTTGGAAAAGCAAGGAAAAAGTTATGGAAGGAACAGCATCACCAAAAGAAGAAGTAGAAAAAATTGGTGGAAATACAATACCCTATTATAATCCTGAAAGAGAAGATACACTCCCAGGAATTCGTCCAAAAGGTGTTGTAGAAAAATGTACCTTTTGTGATCACAGGGTAAAGAGAGGAAAACTGCCCAGATGTGTGGACGCTTGTCCTGCGGATGCCAGAGTGTTTGGTGATATGAATGATCCAAACAGTAAAGTTCGACAATTGCTTGGAAAATTTAGACCGTTCAGGCTAAGAGAGCAGATAGGAACAGAACCCCATGTGTTCTATATTAGGGATTTTAACCCTGCAAACTACCAGCCAAGCAAAGGGGGGATCTAATGAATCAGTCAAAAACTTCAAATGGATTATTTTATACCTGGCTTACCGTTTTAGGTGTTGCAATCCTTATTGGATTATTTGCTGCCTTTAAACTTTTAACACAAGGGCATCATCTTTTTAATGCCAATGATGTTTTAATTTGGTCTTTACCCTTGGGTGTTTATATTTACCTGGCCTTGGCGAGTTCAGGCCTGACACTGCTGGCTTCCATTCCTTTAGTATTTGGTGTAAAAAGATTTGAACCTTTTGCCAAACGGTTAATATTCCTCGCGATAGCAGCTCTACTTGGTGGGTTTATCTCAATTGGCCTTGAACTTGGTAATGTACTGCACATGGTCTATATTTTGTTTTCACCAAATCTTAGTTCACCGATCTGGTGGATGGGTGCCATTTACAGTCTTGAACTGGTCGTACTCATCTTCAAATTTCAGCGGATACATGTAGGGGATTGGAACAGTTCAACCAGTAAAACTTTAGGAAAAATCGGCTTTATTTGTGCTTTGATTGCACCTTTGATGATCGGGTCGGTTTTTGGAATTACAGAATCCAGAGTGACATATTTTGGACCGATTATGTCCATATACTGCCTGCTTATGGCAATTCTCAGCGGTTCGGCATTATGCCTTTTTTATAACCTGGTTAATGCTCAGATCACGGGCAATGGGGTGTCAGACGATAATGATACCTTGTTTAAAGAACTAACACGAGTATTTACAGGATCTCTTGGTGCAGTAATTATTTTGACTCTTATCAAGATGTTCTTTGAGGGATCGACTGTTATACCGGAATTTTTAAACTACCATAAATTTGCACAGATATTCGGCAGTATTGCCGGTATCAATACAGAAGTTCTTTTGGGGCTTTTCCTGCCGTTTGTTTTGATCTCCATACCAGGGCTTCGATACAACCACAGTACAAGAATGCTTACCTCCGCACTTGTACTTGTTGGAACATTAGCGATGCACATGGAAATCCTCCTGGCCGGCCAGAGCCGTCCTGTCGGGCCAAAGGCAGAACAGTTTCCTGATGTAATTTCTTATTTTCCAAGCATTTGGGAATGGATCGTTTTTATGTTGTCCATTGCAGTTATGTTATTTTTGTTCTCATTGGGAGAACGATTTTTAAAATTGGAGTCAACACCCGCCTAACCATAAGAGAAGGCTTTTTATAAGCTTGGCCTGTGGCTGATTTTTTCATCCGGACCTAACCACCTCCCACGGATGAAAAAATCAGCATTTATCTTAAAGATAGGATATTAGAGAAATAAAGGAGAGATTGTATGGATATTCAAAACATCATCACACATGAAACTGCAAGACAGGATGCTTATAAGAGTTTAGCAAATCTTTATCGCCTACCTGAAAAAACTATCCAGGAAAACTTGGATGTTTTGACTGAACAGCTGATGATTTTGAATTCAAAATCGGCCTCATATTTAACGGATATGCAGACAGACTTCGATCAAAATAGTGATCTTGATTTGTTAAAGGTTGAATTCACCAGGCTTTTTATAGGGCCTTATAGTCTGCCTGCACCACCTTATGGATCTGTTTACATTGAAAATGAACGCAAAGTCATGGGTGATTCGACCATGGATGCCCGAAAAAGATACCAGCACTTTGGCTTGGATATCCCTGGTAACTTTAAAGACGTTCCAGATCATATTACGGTTGAGCTCGAATTTATCTTTTTTTTAATTTTTAAAGAAATTGTACATATACAATCCAATTTGCCTGAACAGGCACAGGAATTACTTTTTCATCAAAAATCATTTCATACTGATCACTTGAATATATGGATACCAGAGTTCACAGATTGTGTGATTGAATATACGGGAACTCAATTTTACCGGAATTTGGCAACTGCTACCAAAATTTTTATTACAGAAGAGCTTGAATACCTGGAAAGTGTCTGTGTTTCAGTAACTCCGAGCTAAAGGACAATGAATGGATTCTTTTGAATCGTTACTTGAGGAATCGGCTAAAACCCATGGTCATCTCTGCCCTGGTCAGGTTGTCGGTGTCAGAATGGCATTGCTTGGCTGTCGTTTGATAGGACTGGATAACCCAAAAAGTCGTGATCAGATTAAAAAATTGTAGGTTTATGTGGAAATGGATCGATGTACTGCTGACGCTGTGGCTTATGTAACAGGAGTGAAGCTTGGCCGCAGAAGTTTGAAATTTATGGATCACGGGATTATGGCTGCTACTTTTCTCAATTTAGAAACTGGTAGTTCGTATCGCATCCTTTCCACTGAAGAGTCCAGAGAATTGTCTGACATATATGCCCCGGAAGTCAGTGGAAAAGGTGAGCGGCAGATTAGCCTTTATAGGGCATGGGGGTTTATGCATGGATTGTCCTGAATGTGTCCATCCCCATTGTCCATTTGGCAAAGGGATGTAATTTGTTAAATCAATAGAATTGTGCTGCAACCGAGATAGTTTTAATACTAATGATTAAACCAAGATGTAGTACGTTTGCAGAATCCCACAAGCATCAACATGACCGGAACTTCGATTAAAACACCCACAACTGTTGCAAGTGCCGCACCCGAAGAAAGACCAAATAGCATAACAGACGTGGCAATAGCCACCTCAAAATGGTTTGATGCACCGATCATAGCTGCTGGAGCTGCATCTTCGTATTTCAGATTCATCAGTTTGGCAGCACCATAACCAAGGGCAAAAATAAAAATTGTTTGAATAAATAGCGGTATGGCAATCCATAAAATCGTCAGCGGATTTGCTGTGATGACCTCACCTTTAAAGCTAAATAACAGAACTAAGGTTAATAGAAGGGCACCTATAGTAACGGGTGTCAGGACTCCCAGGAATTTTTCTTTAAACCAGGTTTCGCCCTTGACACCAATAATCCATTTTCGAGACAGATAACCCGCAACTAAAGGAAGAGCTACATAGATGGCAACAGATAAAAGCAATGCCTGCCATGGGATCGGAAGTTTACCTACGCCAAGTAAAAAACCGCCCAAAAGACCATATAAAACAAGCATGGTCAGGGAGTTAATGGCAAC
>JABIYQ010000462.1 GCA_018702715.1 Desulfobacula sp.
CCCAGGGTGCTTTTTTTGCTTTTGGTGCCTATGCAAGCTACGTCTTGTTGAATAAGTTCAATGCATACGGTCTTGTTGAGGGGGCTGGTTTACTTTCCAGCATCGGTATTTTTATACTTGCTCTAATTGCATCAGTCATACTTGGACTAATCATTGGCCTTGTATTGGAAAAAATTATTATCAGACGAGTTTATGGTGATCATCTTAAACAAATTTTGATCACCATGGGGTCAAATATGGTCATGCTGCAGATTTTGATTTTGATTTGGGGCCCGAATGAGGATTTTGTCCCTATACCCGGGGCCTTTGATGGCAGTTTTATGTTAGGTGATATCGTTGTCTCTAAATTTAGAGTGGTGGCGATTATTGTCGGACTGATCGTATTGGCTGCCATTCAATGGGTGATGACCAAGACAAAACTTGGAATTATTGTGAGGGCAGGTGTGGAAAATCCTGAAACGGTTCAGACGATCGGCTATAACATCAACAGGATTTTTACGGGTGTTTTTATTGTGGGTGCGGCCCTGGCTGCCATTGGCGGGTCTATGTTTACCATGTATAAAATGACGGTTTATCCTCATTGTGGTGATGAGTATATGATTTTTGCGCTAATCGTCGTTATTATCGGGGGGCTGGGTTCCATTACAGGATGTTTTTACGGTGCATTAATGGTGGGTCTTGCATTTAATTACGTGGCGTTTCTGGCGCCGCAGCTGGCCTTGGGTACCAATATTGCGATAATGTTAATTGTTTTACTCATTAAACCCAAAGGTTTGATGGGGAGATAAAAGGGATTGTAAAATGACAACAATGACAACACCCATTCAACAGGAACGTTTTTTTGAAAAACAAACCAGATTTACCAGCAAAAGTTTTATGGTTCAGGTGGTATTTTTAATTGTTCTGATTATGGTTCCCCTTGTCCCCTCATTTAAATTCGTTGATATGGTGGCCAAAATATTGATTTATATTTTATTTGTGGCATCCTATGATTTGATTTTAGGATATACTGGAATCCTTTCTCTGGCCCATGGCATGTTTTTCGGCATTGGAGCCTATTCTTTAGCATTACCTATTTATCACACTTCAAGCGGACCACACTATTACCATTTTTTTATTGCCATAATTATCGCGGGTATGCTGAGCTTTATTCTTTCACTGCTTCTGGCCGCTTTTAGTTTACGGGTCCAGGCCATCTTTTTTGCATTGGTATCATTATGCCTGGCTGAATTTTTTCTCATACTGGGCGACCAATGGCGGGAATTGACTTTGGGTGAAGATGGCGTTTCATTTATGATGCCGGGTATTTTTGAATCAAGAACAATGACCTATTATATGATTTTGGTTGTCGTTGTTTTCCTTTTTCTTGTTTTGGTTCGCTTCACCCTATCCCCTTTGGGAAGAGTTTTAAAGGGTATTCGGGACAATGAAGAACGGGTCATTGCTATGGGATATAAATCATTGCGATATAAAATTTATCCCATTGTATTGGGTTCAATTTTTGCTTCGATTTCCGGAATTTTGTTTGCTGCATGGCTTAGATTTGTAGATCCCTTGACTGTTTTAGGCATTGATACCATGCTTTTTTGTCTCCTTATGGTGATTATCGGCGGGTTGGGGACAATGTATGGAAGTATTGTCGGAGTCATTATCATTTATCTGGCACAAACCTGGCTTCCAAATATTCTTAAGGCCATTGCATCCGTGTTACCCAACCACCCCTTAATAATAGGTCTTACTGAGCGATGGATGTTATATTTTGGTATATTGTTTATCCTTATTATGATTTATTTCCCAAAAGGGGTTATCGGGACGATCCAGGCCAAGCAAAGAGATAAAAAATTGGCTGCCATGAAACAATAATTTGCTATAAAGATGTGCCAAAAGGGGGCATATCCTAAAGAATTTAAATTTTGGATAATGTTTTAAAAAAAGTTGTTACTTCATTATTAAAAAGTTCTGAAAATTCCATAAAGAAACAATGCCTACCCTTTGGAAATACAGATAGTTTGGAACCGGGTATGAGTTCATTTAGAATGTATGAATTCTGCGGGGGAACCAAAGGGTCATCATCACCAGCCATTATCAGTGTGGGAGCCAAAATCAAATTGAGTCGCGCGATTGTATCGTGATTCAAACAGGCATTAAATTGTCTCAAAAAAGCATCGGCAGGTTGATAATACCTCATGGATATTTCACTGAACTCCTGTATTGCCTGGGAATTGTTTTTGACATATCCATCAGAAAAATAAATATCCATGTCTTTTTGAAGGATCTTTTCTGGTGTAAGTCCTTCATTGGCGGTAAATTTTTCCATTCTTTCAGGAGTCATTAAAACGGCTTTCTCACCACCGCCGCCTGTGCAACCTAAAACCAGGCCCTTTGTCATTTCAGGATAGTTTATAGCAAACTCCTGGGCAATATATCCTCCCATGGAAATACCCATAATATGGGCACTGCCAATGCCTAATGTCTTCATCAAAGTGGCTGTGTCATCGGCAAACATTTGAATTGAATAATCCATCACTGGTTTGTCGGAACGCCCTGCACCCCGGTTATCAAATGCTATAACCTTAAAATACCGAGATAGAACCGGTATTTGATGATACCACCACTCAATATTTCGCCTTAACCCCATGATCATAACAAGGGGGGGCCCCTGCCCATGGATTTCATAATATATACTGCATCCATTTACTTTTACATTTGGCATGTCTATTCCTTTTTTAGTTTTTTATTCTGTGTTTGGTCATTTTTCGCCAAAGGGTTGTGGGATGAAGATCCAGTTCCCTTGAAGCTTCGGCAATACTGTCACATCTTGAGACAGTTTCTTTTATTACCTGAGACTCTATTCCTGCAAGAATTTTTTTAAGAGACCCTTGGTGGGAAGTAAACTTTGGAATACTTCCATCTTTTTTCATGATCTCAGAAGGGAGATCAGCAAGACCTATCTGATTTTCTTCGCACATTATGACCATTCGCTCCACAATATTAACCAATTCCCTTACATTCCCAGGAAAATCGTATCCTGCGAGCATGTCCAATGTTTCAGGAGCTAATCTCCTTTTTAGTTTTTTTTGTTTGTTAAATTTTTTAAGAATGTTAAGGGTCAGCGGTAGAATATCCTCTTTTCTTTGTCTTAAAGAAGGAATGGAAATGGGAACTACATTCAGCCTGTAATAAAGGTCTTCACGAAAGCTTCCCTCGCTGATCATTTTTTTAAGATTTCTGCTTGTAGCGGCTATTATATTGACATTAACTTTTGTTGAATGTTGTGAGCCGACTTTTGTAAACGTCTTTTCTTCGATGACTTCGAGAAGCTTTACCTGCATATCCAGTTTTAACTCACCTATCTCATCTAAAAAGACAGTACCCCCATGGGCGATCTCGATGAGACCTGCTTTGCCGGATTGTAAAGCTCCTGTAAAGGCGCCTTTTTCATATCCAAATAACTCACTTTCCATCAAAGAATCAGGAATGACCCCACAATTTATTTTTATAAACGGATCATCTTTCCGGGGACTCATTTTATGAATGATTCCTGCCAACATACTTTTCCCTACACCGGATTCTCCCAGCAAAAGAACGGAGGTTTCAGCCCTGGCTACCTTTATCGCTTTTTTTACAACTTGAATCATGGCCTGGCTCTTGATCACCATCTCCTTTAGAGCATGTTCTATGCCATCATACTCCTGCAGAGTTTGATAGAAACGAGAGTTAATGCGTTTGGTATCCTCCAGCTGTCCTCGAAGCGTATTTAGTTTGGTAATATCCCGCACATTTGTTACCACAAGAAAAATTTCATTATTTTCATCAAAAACCGGGGTGCCGGTTACGATAAGTTGTTTGTCACCCTTGATCTGCTGCAAAATGGTTATCGGTTTCTTTTTCTCAAGAACTTCAAGCGTCACAGAATGGTCAATAACTTTCTCCTCGACAAGTGTATGCATGTTCCGACCAATGAGATCTTTTTTTGAAAGGCCTGTAATCTTCTCATAAGCACGATTTAAACGAATCGTATTGGCATTGCCATCTGTGATATACAGGCCGTCATAAGACGATTCAAATATGACCTCAAGTTCTCTGTGCAGCCTTTGATATCCCTGAAGTTCAGAAATCATGGTTTCATATTCGGAAATATCCTGAAACACAGAAAGCACACCTATAATTTTTCCATCTTTCTCTACAGGACAGCGGTTTGCGATAATAGTGACATCAGAAACTGTGATTTTCTTTTTAAACTGGGGAATACCTGTCTCTATAATATTTTTTAAATCCGGCCATGCCTCTGGTCGTATTTTAGCAATATTCTTTCCAATCAAATCCACATCAACGGGGCGCCCGAATATGAGCTTGGCTGCCACATTATAAAAAAGAATTGTCCCTTGATCATTTATTAAAAGAATACCGTTATTGGAATTATCAAGAATAGTCGGCCAAATTTCGGGCAGGTTCTTTTCTATAATATTCATTTATGTATTGACTCACTTTTTAAATAATAAATACTTGCCTCATATTAATGTCGTTGGGCTAATTACAAAAAAACAATGAAATGGGGCCTGTTTAGTTATACCTTTTTTCAATAGGTGAGCACACAACCCCCATCAAACAACAGGTCTCCGCCCACCAGATACTTGGCATGTTGTGAAAGCCCAAAAATGATCAAATTTGCCACTTCGATTGGGGTCATCATTTCCTTGACACGGGATGTTCCCATCATGACATTTTTAATGACGTCTTCTTTGCTGATACCTCTTTGTTCTGCCTGGGCATCGATCTGTTTATCAGCCAATGGGGTCTTTACAAATCCCGTGCTCACGGTAAAGGATCTGATCTTTCCTTTTCCTTCGGCTGAAATAGACTGGCTCAATGCTCTGAGTCCGAACTTGGTGATATTGTATGCCGGCTTGTTCATGGTGCAGATATGACCGTGGATTGAGGACATATTTGCAATCACCCCTGTTTTGTCCGAACTTTGTTTCATATATGGAATGACAAGCTTTGATAAAAACAATGGTGCTCTCAGCATCAATCTGTGCATAAGGTCATATTTTTCCATTGGAAAATCTTCAACTGAATTCACATGTTGGATTCCGGCAATATTGGCCAGGTATTTAATCTGACCCAGTTTTGAAGCTTCTTTAATGGCATTTTGAATATCATCATCATCACAGAGATCCGTTTTTATAAAAGCCATTTTCCCGCCATAGTCTCTAGCTGTTTTCTGGGTGATTCTTCCCTCTTCTTCATTAATATCAAGCCCAACAACCATGAGTTGATTTTTAGCGGCGGCAATTGCCGTTGCCCGGCCTATTCCAGTTCCTGCACCCGTCACGATACAGACATTTTTGGGGGTAAAATTTTTTTCTTTAATAATTAATGTTTCATCCGAATAGATTTCAGGCTCTTCAATTAACATATTTATCCTTTCAAATATCTTTTAAACAAAATTGAAATTTCATAAAATTCCGATGCTATCCCTTTGTTTGACTTTTTCATTTTATATAGTTAAAAGCAATTTATTTTTATCGACTTTTATTTTTTTCGTCTTATATTCAAAAAAGAATATCAAATCGGACTTAAACCTGAATGAAAAGCGAATCCACAAATCCAATGAAAAACACTGGTTTTTTAAAATTTGTCTGTCTGCTTATTTTTGCAGTGATTATTTTTGCTGCCTGCACAATCCCTTTCTATTTTGAATCCCCCTCCATTTATTACAAAACCGGTATTGACAAACTCATGCTCAGGACAGGGAAAATTTTAGGTATTATTACTGCTGTACTCTTGCTTTTTCAACCGGTTTTCATCGGAAGATTTGCGAAATTAGATAAAATTTTCACCTTAAAAAAACTATTCCAATTTCACAAAACAAACGGCCTTGTACTCTTGACCTCGGCCATCATTCACCCCATTCTTATTCTTGGGGCAGATCACTTTGTATTCTTTTCTTTTGAATCCAGGTACTGGCCAGAATTTATTGGAATTTTTCTTTTACTATTATTGATCCCCTTTGTTGTCATATCCTTTTTTCAAAAAAAACTGGGCTTAAATTACAAAACCTGGAAAATGCTTCATAAAATAATTGCACCCATTATTCTTATACTGATGTTTATCCACGTAACGAATGTAAGTCGTTCTTTTGAATCAGGGCTGCCTTTTTACCTGTTATGTGGTGCAGGGTTGATCACGATTTTTTTATTTGTCAGAAAAGCCCTTTCTTAAAAGCATGCATGTATTATACAACACAATGAGCCCATTTTAAAATTTCTGTCCTGATGGGTTTGTGAAAAAAAGTCAGGCACTATTTATAAACATAAGCCGGTAGCCATGTTACAAGCTCCGGCCAGATGATGATGACAAAAAGACCGATAAGCTGCAAAATAATAAAGGGTACCACGCCCCTATAGATATCGATCAGTTTGATCTCTGGAGGACAGACACCCTTTAGATAAAAGAGGGCAAAGCCCACGGGCGGTGTTAAAAATGATGTCTGCA